>DASVKR010000053.1:0-3698 GCA_036385275.1 Candidatus Cryosericum sp.
ACGCTCTCCGTTGAGGTACGGAAGGAAGAGGACGCCGTTGCTGCCCACCGGGCTCTGTCCGACCATCTCCTCGATACGACCATAGGAAAGGTTCTGAGCGAAGCGCTGCCGGAACCAGTCGAGCGCTCCCGCAGCCGAAAGAATGACCGCCATATGATAGTAGCAGTCCTTGGTGACATGACTGAACAGGTGCACCCGACCCGTGAGATCCGGGTTCGGAGTGGCGGTAACGGCCACAACTGTACCGCTGGTCCCCAGACTGACGACTGTATCGCCAGGCTTCTCGACACCACATCCGAACGCCGACGCCGCATTGTCCGCCCCTCCGGCAACGACCGGAACACCTCTGAGGCGTGGCAGATCCGGGCAGGTGATCGCTCCGATGATCGAGCCGAAGCCCACCAGATCCGGCAGCATCGAACGCCGGACTGTCAGGACGTCGAGGATGTGATCGTCCCACACGCCCTCGCGCACGCGGTAGAGCGACGTGCCAGACGCATCTGAGGGTTCTGTGGCGAGCCGGCCGGTCAGTTTCAGAGCAAGGTAGTCTTTGGGCAGGCAGAACCGCGCAATGCGGGCAAAATTATCAGGTTCGTTGGTGCGCAGCCACAGCAACTTTGGTGCGGTGAATCCTGTCAGTACAGGATTGCCGAATGTCTTGATGACTTCCTGCTCACCACCGCAGGCCTTGGTCAGTTCGACGCACTCCTGCTGCGTGCGCTGGTCACACCACAGAATGGCGGGGCGCACGACGTCACCCGCCGCATCAAGCGGCACGAGGCTATGCATCTGGCCGGATATCGAAACGGCGAGGATCTCGAGATTACGATCGACGGTAAGTGTGTCCAGGAGCTGGATGGTCGCCTTCCACCAGTCTTCCGGGCTTTGCTCGGCCCAGCCGAGGCGCGGCGTCGACAGCCGAATCGGGGCCGAGGCCCTTGCGATAATCGTACCGGACACATCGACCAGCAATCCCTTAACAGACGCTGTCCCCGCATCGATACCAATGGTACATTCCCTCATCTATGCCATCCCGTCTCGTTCTTACCCCGGCACGCCCCATTCACAATTATATGCAGGTCAGACTCCGCATTTCAACAACGATTCCAGACACCCAATCAATGCAATCAATCTGTTCATAACGTTCTATTAGCAATACTAGAAAGTTTCGGAGAAAAGTCAACAGTTCGCACACTGATGGCTACCCGCCGCTTGGAATGCACGTTTCAAAATCATCATGAGAACGCCGGAAATTGCTGATATACTCTCGCGGGTCATCAGCCACATAAGGAGAGTACTGAATGAAGACTTTTCTGTTCGACCTTGACGGTACACTACTGGGCGCAGACGAAAACGAGTTCATGCATGCGTATTTCGGTGAACTCACACGTGCCTTGCACGGCCTCCTTCCCGCAGAGGGACTAGCCAGTAACATCCTCGCTGCGACGTCGCGCATGCAGGCGGACACAAGCCCGGGCAGCAGCAACCTGGTGAAGTTCAGGAGAGAGTTCGAGGCCTTGTATCAAGGCGTCGACCAACAGGCCGTTTGGGATCGCATCATGGAGTTCTACGCGACGACCTTCGACAACGTCCACGATGTTATGAGACGCAACGAACCCCTCCACCGGAGCGTCGTGTACCTGCGCGAAAAGGGATACCGCGTCCTGCTGACGACCAATCCCATCTTCCCACAGCTGGCCACGTACAAGAGGCTGGCATGGGCTGGATTCTCTTCGGATACGTTCGAATACATCAGCACGATGGAGAATTGCGGCTACTGCAAGCCCAATGCGGCATACTGGCAACACGTTGCTACCACCATGAACGTCGACCCCACGCAGGCGGTCGTGGTGGGCAATGATTGTACTGAAGACATGTCAGCACGTCTGGTCGGTATCGAGACCTACCTCGTGACAGACTACGTCATCGGCGACGCAGCGTCATCGGGGGCCGACCACGTCTCCGACAGCCTCGGTTTCGAGAGCTGGGTTCTGGCGAATTACTGAGCCTGGAACCACAGCACGCAGTGTTCAGTCTTCTACGACGCTACGCTACGCGGCGCTCAATCCTCTCGGATCTCCGGCATTCTCTTGATGCGAGGGTCGGTGAAGACATCAGTTTCATCGCTACTCGTGCTGGAGAATTCTGAGACGATTACCCCCTCGGGACCTGCCTGGAACCAATGGAGAGTGTTCGGAGGAATAGTGTACTGGTAACCGGGGAGTAGCTCGACTTCGTGGAATGCTGTATAGTATGCCTCGCTTCCTTTTGGTACCGTCGCCTTCAGATGACTCACAGACTCTCCCTCGACGTACAGCCAAACCTTTCCCCACCTGCAACGAAAGGTCTCCATTTTCCCTGGTCTGTCCCCCACTTTCGGGTGTTTATGTTCCGGACAAGTCTGACCAGGAAACAATGTCATTTCCTTCGCCCAATACCGGTCGGTATTTATATAGACGACGAGTTCCAACCCCTGACGCTCAAAGTCATCCAGACCGAACTCGGCAACTTCGATGGTTGCCTTCTCACTGGGTGTCAGGACAATACTTGCCTGTGCGTACAGTTCGACCGCTCGGTCCTGCACCTTCTTCACTTGACTTCTTGTTATCATTGCGATACCTCCTCGCGTTCACCAATTTCCCCTTGCGGTCACCCTGTTACGCCATCCTGCACATCCTCATTCTTGTGACGAAAGAGGAACTTGTCGACTTCTCCAACACGCGGCATGGCATTGGATGCTCCATAGCGTGTACCGACGATCGTGGCTGCAGCATTTGCGAACGTCACAATACCTGTCAGTTTTGACATCGAAGGGGCCGTGAAGTCGCCACTGTTCAACAGTCCAGATAAAATTGCCGCCATGAAAGCGTCTCCGCAGCCAGTTGTGTCTTTGACTCTCACTCTGTTGAACGTGGGGACGTGTCTGGATTGACGCCGGTAGGAGGCTATGGCTCCATCCTTGCCAAGAGTAACAAGGGTCAGAGCGTTCGCTCTGTCTGGCATCTTCCTCAGACCCTCTCCTACATCTGTCATGCCGGTAATGTATTCCAGGTCATCGTCACTCAGTTTCATGATGTCAACCATTTCGGATATCCTGTAGAACATGTCCAGAAACGATCTTCTATCATCTATAAGTGACGGCCTTATGTTGGGATCAAATGAAGTAGTCACCTTCTCCCCATGGAACATGTCCAGTAGCTCCAGATAGGCGTCCGAGGCAGGTTTTTCAAGCAGGGCGATCGAACCAAAATGGTACATGGAGTAGTCTTGGGGATTTATGTGCTCTATTTCAGAGACAGTCAACCTTGTGTCAGCTGCCTTCTCTCTGTAAAATCTGAACTCGGGCTTTCCTTCTTCGTTCAGTGCCACGAAGGCGAGAGTCGTCTTCAGGTCGGGATCCCTTCGTAGACACTCAGTATTGATCTTCTCTTCCGTGATGACACTCATCAACCCTTGACTGAACTCATCGCCCCCCAGTTTCGTCAACAGAGAAGCTGGGACTCCCAGTCTTCTTAGACCGACAGCAACATTGAAGATAGAACCCCCGGGCCTCTTTTCAAAGAGCATGCTGTCGGCAAGCCCCTTGCCCACATCCTTTGAAAGAAAATCAAGCAGGATTTCTCCTCCACAGAGAACTGGTTTCAGCATACTATTGCCCCCTCAGTCATGGGGTAGACTTCCAGACTGCTTGTCAGCAT
>DASVKR010000054.1:0-5244 GCA_036385275.1 Candidatus Cryosericum sp.
GACTCGTCAAATTCCGGCAGGTCGAGGAAATGCACAGAAAGCGGGGCCTCGACCTTGCTCGACCGGACGAGGTTCTGGTAGATCTCCTCCGACATGAAGGGCGTGAACGGCGTCAGCAGTCTGGCAAGGTCGACCAGGACCCCGTAGAGCGTCTCGTATGCCGACAGCTTGTCAGTATCGTTTTCGCTTTTCCAGAAACGCCGCCTGCTCAGGCGCACGTACCAGTTGCTCAGCTCCTCGACGAAAGCCTGGATGCGCTTCGTTGCCGGGTTGATATCATAGGCCTCCATATCTGCACGCACATCCCGGACGAGCACCTGGAATCGGCTCAAAAGCCACCGGTCCAGTTCTGGACGCTGGCCGAATGGCAGCTGGGCAACGTTCGGATCGAAGTGGTCGATATTGGCGTACAGCACAAAGAAACTGTAGACGTTGCGAAGTGGTATGATGAAGTTTTTAAGAGCGTCGCCTACTACGTTCGGCCCAAACCGTCTCGGGTACCAGGGGGGAGTGCTCGTATACAGGGACCATCGGAACGCATCTGCCCCCTGCTTGTCGAGAATACTCCAGGGGTCGATGACATTGCCAACATGCTTGCTCATCTTGTGGCCCTTCTCGTCCAGCACCAGTTCGAGCACCATGCAACGCTTGAACGCGGGCTTGTCGTTGAGGGCCGTGGAGATAGCGTGAAGGGTGTAGAACCACCCACGCGTCTGATCGATTCCTTCGACGATGAAGTCGGCTGGATACATCTTTGCGAACTCGTCCTGGTTCTCAAATGGGTAGTGCCACTGTGCATACGGCATCGAACCAGAGTCAAACCAGGCGTCGATGACTTCTGGGACACGATGCATAGTGCTACCACATACCGGACACCGCAGTTCGATCTTGTCGACATAGGGACGATGTAGCTCGACCTCGGGATCCGGGTTGACAGCCATCTCGTTGAGTTCGGCAATGGAACCTACCGCATGCTGGTGTCCGCAGGAATCACAGACCCAGATGGGCAATGGAGTCCCCCAGTAGCGTTCACGAGACAGCGCCCAATCCTTGGCGGTCTCGAGCCAGTTGCCAAATCGTCCGTCCTTGATGTGGTCGGGGTACCAGGTAATCTCCTGATTGTTCGCAACCATCCGATCCTTGAACTCTGTCGCGCGGACGAACCACGAGTCCTTGGCATAGTAGAGAAGAGGTGTGTCGCATCGCCAGCAGAAGGGATAGTCGTGCTCGATCCTCTCTGTCTTGAACAGCTTTCCGTCGACTTTGAGCTGACGTCGGATATCGGGGTCGCTTCCCTTGGCATCCTTTCCGACCCACGGGGTCACTTCAGATGTGAATTTACCGGAAGGATCTACAAGCTGCACGAACGGAAGCCCTTCTTTCAATCCAACCCTGAGGTCGTCTTCGCCAAACGCAGGAGCCAAATGCACGATGCCTGTGCCGTCCGTCGTCGTCACGAAGTCTGCGGTGACAATGCGCCATCCACGTACCTCTTCCCAGGGCTCGACACTGGCATAGTCGTAGAGGCGCTCATATCGAATCCCCGCGAGCTCGTTTCCGAGATATGTGCGCACAAGTGCCACATGTTCAGCGTCATGACCGAACACGGTGGCCACACGTGCAGAGGCCAGCAGATATCGTTCACCTTCCAGTTCGACGACCGAGTACTCAACGTCCGGGTTGACCGCAAGCGCCACGTTGCTCGGCAGAGTCCACGGCGTCGTCGTCCAGACCAGCGCCTTGACACCCTCCAGTCCACCTGATGTCAGGGAGAACTTGACGAAGACTGTCTCCTCGGTAACGTTCCTGTAGCCCTGCGCGACTTCGTGCATCGAGAGAGCGGTCCCACAGCGTGGACAGTAGGGAACGACCTTGTGTCCCTGGTACAGCAACCCCTTGTCGTAGAAGGTCTTGAGGATATGCCAGACCGATTCGATATAGTCGTTGGTGTAGGTCGCATACGCATGTTCGGTATCCAGCCAGAAACCGATGCGGCTGGTCAACTTTTCCCACTCCGCCTTATACGTGAAAACGCTGCTCTTGCATTCCCGAACGAATGCTTCGACGCCGTATTCCTCGATCTGCTCCTTGCCGCTGATGTGAAGTCGTTTCTCGACCTCGATCTCTACGGGCAGACCCTGGCAGTCCCAACCACCCTTACGGGGGACGTAGTAGCCTGTACCTGCCTTGTACCTCAGGACCGTGTCCTTGAAAGCGCGGGCCAGGCCATGGTGCACGCCGGGTCTGCCGTTCGCGGTCGGCGGCCCTTCGAACCACACGAAGCGCTCCTTGTCCTTGCTCAGGTCAAGCGACTTTTCGAAGATATGACTGGTTTCCCAGAATTGGATGGTGGCTACTTCCTGCTCAACGACCTTGTCGGCAGGCAGTACAGGCTTAAACATGGGGCATCTCCTCGTCCGAAGGTTTCACTGTAGAAATCAGCATATATACTACGTGGCCGGGTAGTGTTGTCAACCGGACTACAATCGCTGACCCCGTCTAGAACAGACTTTCAAGGCACTCCTTCACGGGAGCGAAATTCACCTTTGCGATCGACCGAAGTACGTCCTTGCCCCTGACTGACGCCAGGCGCCTCATGAACGCCTGCGCTTCCATTGAAGCCCCCTTTGGTAGCCGGACAACTCCACTGTCCCTTGCCGTACGCTCGAGACCGTCGAGAAATGCGGCCCTGGCAAGAACGGAAGCGGCAGCCACTTCAGGATACTGTTCTGCGTGCGTCTCTACGACGAAGCGGAAGCTCTGTGGAGTCTTCCAAAGGGTCATCGCTCGCCCACCATACTTGTCCAGAATGACTGTGTGAGCCTTCGATGTAGTTGCTAATTCGAGCAGTAACCCGGCATAGACCTCATTGAGCAAGATATTCACATTGTGCACACACGCGTACCATGAGTTGTACTCCTGGGGCATGAGGACACGAATGGCCGACACACCGATACCGTCCAATCTCATTGCGACGGCACGCACTTCCGCATCTGTCATGAGCTTGCAGTCACGTGCCCCAGCATGCACGACCTCCCGTCGCTCTGACTCGCCACGAGCGACAAACGCGGCAACGACGAGCGGACCGAACAAGTCCCCCTTGCCAGATTCATCTCCCCCGACGATCGGGAATTCGAGACCCTTGTTCGCCGGTTCAGCGTGAGCCAGAATTCCTTCCGCGAGCCGAACCTGCCTGTCGCAGTCGTGCCCCTGGAACAGGACCTTGCCGCTGTGATAGGCAGTGACGACCGAACCCTCGCTCCTGGTGAGGAAAGAGGCTCCTGCGGGCAACTCGGTATCCTCGATGGCCCCACCAGCAGTCAAAGCGGATCGAAGACGTTCCAGCTGCTCATGTGTCATCGTCTTCACTGTGTTCATGAATGGATTGTCTCTCCTTTCGGCAGATGTGCAACACTCGTCAAACACGAGGGGGGGCCGGCGACTGCCGGCCCCCCCTGACGAATCAGTCGATAATCTGCTACGGCTTGACGACAGTGATTCGACCTTCGACCGTCGCAGTCATCTCCGGGTTCGTCTTGATGTAGGCGACAAAACCATCCCGGTTCCATTCGCTGGTCTGGTAGACGATCTTTGCTCCGACCAGCATGCTATATCCATCACCGCCAAGCGCTGTGTAGTCTTGTACGCAGAGCTTGTATATGGCGTCCATGTCCATGGGCTTACCGTCTTTCGTGATGCTCACGACACGCGAACCCACTGGCTTGGACGGATCAAACGTGAAGCTGAATCCAGATATCTGGGCGAACCAGCCCCCTTGGGCAGGATAGGAGCTGACGGAATTCTCCAGAGCGAGCTTGAGTGTGGAACCCTTAACCTCAAGAATCTCCAAGATGTTGTCGAACGGAAGCACGTTGTAGACGGTACCTACCGTGACATCACCGACAGGAATGCTGACACGAATACTGCCACCGTCTTCGAAAGCGATATCTGCACCCGTGGAGATACGCATCCAATCGGCGACGTAGTTGCCCAGATTGGTTTCCTTCGTACGAACGTCAGCCCGTTCTCCGTCAAGCGTCACAAGAGCTTTGCCGATGACAACGCTCAGCTTTGCTGTCAGCTGGTTGTTGTATCCATCGACGATGGCCTTGATAGCAGGGTCTTCGGGAACAGAGGTTACTGTTGGCACAAGCTCATATGAGACGCTCTGTCTAGTAACCTTCCCCTGATATGTTGTGAAGTCGATGACTTCCTTGCCGACGTATGCACCGGCTGTGCCGGTCTGAGTAATCATCGTCTTGCCGACCATAGCCGGTGTCTTCAGGACCGTGTGGGAATGACCGCCGATGATCAGGTTGATGCCGGGGGCACCCGCAGCGATAGCAGGGTCCAGTGGGGCGCCGCCGTTCTCATAGCCACAATGGCTCAGGGCAACGATGTACTGCGCTCCCTGCCCCTTCAGGTCGGCAATCTGGTCCTTCGCTGTCGCTATCGGATCCGCGACACCGACGCCGGTCAGGCTTGAAGGCGCAACAATAATCGGAAGGTCCGATGTTATAACACCGAACAGCCCGATGTTGATCCCGTCCACATTCTTGATTACATTCGACTTCCAGCCAAGGTTCACGCCCGTCACGTTGGCATTCACATAGTCGAATTTTGCTTCTGCAATCCGGTCCTTCAAGACCTGCTGGCCGTAGTCCCACTCGTGGTTGCCGAGCGTCGCCACGTTGTAGCCCATCGCGTTATAGACCTCAATCACGTTCTTACCCTGGAACATGTTGGCTATCGTGACACCCTGGATTGCGTCTCCAGCGTCCACAAGCAGAACGTGGTCTTGACCAAACGTGCTGCGCACACTATTGATGATGGTAGCCTCACGAGCGGCCCCAGCGACGCTGTTCTTGTTGGCATCGATCACTGGCACCAGGTTGCCGTGGAAATCGTTGGTGTGCAGGATGACCACCGTCGGGAACCGCATCTTCACGACCATGTCAGCCAGTTCGCCCCTCGTAAGCTGATGCTTCGGGGCAGTGGCCTGCTCGGCCGTAATGAAGCCCTTTGATTCCGCGAACGACACGTATGGCAAGGCCCACCATGAAGTGGTAGGATTGACGCCAGGCTTCGTGCTATACTTGGCTACCTCCGCACCATATCCGCTTGCTCTCATAAGAGCAGTAACTGCCTGTTCAGTCGTGACCGGAGCATCGGGCACGAACGTCGTGGCCGACGTTCCGTTCATCAACTTGAGAGCCTCAACAGTCCCGACTGCTCGGGCATACC
>DASVKR010000055.1:0-6312 GCA_036385275.1 Candidatus Cryosericum sp.
AGCTCGGCGATGTCCAGATCATCTTGACGATCGGTTCCAGGAGAGCCATTATTGGATCCGAGACCAAGACGCTCGAAGCAGCCCCATACATCAAGGCAGGCCGCACCATGGTGCCTGTGCGTCTTGTCAGTGAAGAGTTTGGCTTGTCTGTCTATTACGATTCCCAGGCGAGAAGCATTTCCATCAAGTCCAAGACGACAGGTGTCGTTCCCGGGATCACAGGGAACCAGATCCTTATCGGTTCGTTCTCGGTTCAAACCGGCCCATATGCGGTCGTCGGCGTACCGTTCTCCCATGGCATGCAGTCGTATTTCAATATGGTCAACGAGGCGGGCGGGATCTATGGTCGCAAGATCAAGCTGGAGGTCGCAGACGACGGGTTCAACCCTGCCAATACTGTGACCATCGTCAAGAAGTTCGTCACAGAGGACAAGGTGTTCGCCGTGGTCGGTGGCCTTGGTACGCCTGGTTGCCTGGCCGTCATGGATTACCTGAACGAGCAGAAGGTCCCGTTTGTCTACCAGGCGTCCGGTGTCTCCAAGATATCGATTCCGGCCAAGAACTATGTGTTTGCCGTTCAGCCCAACTACATCAACGAGGGTCAGATCTTCGCGAAATACGTTGCCAGCACGCTGGGTCTCAAGAACATCGCCGTTCTCTACAGCAACGATGATACAGGCAACGAAGGGTTGACTGGCATCAAGCAGGGCGTCGACAAGTTTGGTGGCAAGATTGTTCTCGAATCGCCGTTCCCTGCTACCGAGACCGACTTCACGTCGTACTTGCTCAAGGTGCAGGCCAGCAATGCCGATGCGCTCATCCTCTATGCAACTGGTGTCGCAACCGGCGGCATGGTCGTCAAGACCGCGAAATCACTGGGACTTACTCAGAAGCTATTCCTGCCCTATCCTCACTCCGGTATCATTGCGACCGCGGGCGCGGCAGCTGAGGGTGTGTACGTGACTGGCTGGGCGGATTTCTCGAACCCCAAGGACCCGGGCGTTGCGAAGTTCTTCTCAATCTGGAACAAGTACTACCCCAAGGACGACCCGCTGACATTCTCGTATGCCGTCGCCGGTTTCGTGGCGGCTGAGGTTTTTACCGAGGCTGTACGCAGATCTGGTCCTTATCCCACGCGCGATTCACTGGTGTGGGCCCTGGAGACTTTCAATGGCTGGTCAGGATACCTCGCCAAGGACATCAGCTATGGGCCAAACGAGCGTTCCGGAAAGTACTCCATGTTTTTCATGCAAGTCCAGAAGGGTGCGCTTGTCAAGGTCAGCGACTGGATCAATGTCCTGAAGCCGTAGTACTGTTGCAATAGGCCGCCCACAGCGGTAGCATCCTGCCCGGGGGCTTCGGCCCCCGGGCACAAAGTGAGGACACCATGCTGACAATCGACAACCTGACCGTGCGCTTCGGAGGCGTCGTCGCTGTCAAGTCACTCAACCTGACAGTGAAAGACGGCGAGATTCATGCGCTCATCGGTCCCAATGGAGCGGGTAAAACGACAGTGTTCAACGCCATTTTTCAGCTCGTGCCGTATACAGGAGACATCCAGTTCGCCGGAAGGGAGTTGCGTGGCTTGCCACGCCATCGCCTTGCGGGGATCGGGGTGACACGAACGTTTCAGAACCTCAGTATCTTCCCGAGTATGACCGTGCGTGAGAACATTCTGGTAGGATTTCACAGCAAGTCTCGAAGCAGGTTCGCGAGCGAACTGCTTGGATTTGCCCGGGAACCCAGACAGCAGCTGGCGGAAACGCTCGACTTTTTCGGGTTGACTGTTCTTGCTCCTGCATACGCAGCTGTACTGCCCTACGGAACGCTGAAGACCGTGGAGCTGGCACGCGCGTTCATAAGTCATCCGCGTCTTGTGCTGCTCGACGAGCCAGCTGCTGGCATACCGACGTCAGAGAAAGGCGTACTCAAGGCGGCCATTCGGAAAATGCGAGATGCCGGGACGACCGTGCTTCTCGTCGAGCATGACATGGAACTGGTCATGGACATCTCGGACTCGGTCACGGTCATGGACTTCGGCGAGAAGATCGCGGAAGGGACGCCGGCCGAGGTCTCGGCGGACAAGCGTGTCATCGACGCATATCTTGGGGAGGAAACCCATGCTGCGAGTTGACCAGGTCGTCTCAGGGTATGGGCCTATTGATGTCCTGAACCATGTCACCATCAATCTCGAGAAGGGAGAAATTGTCGCTGTGCTCGGTGCCAACGGAGCCGGCAAGACCACGCTTCTGAGGACCATCACAGGACTCATCCGGGTACGCAAGGGTTCCGTGACGTTCGGCGACAAGGTCCTCAACGGACTGTCGCCCGCCGAGGTCGTCAGGTGTGGCATCTCCCACGTTCCCGAGGGGCGGCACATTTTCCCGGACCTGACGGTTGAAGAGAACCTGCTTCTGGCAGCCTATATCATGCCCCGCAGCCAGCAGAAGAGCAGACTAGATGCTATGTATGCGATGTTCAGTATCCTTGCTGAACGCCGCAGGCAGGCCGGCGGCACGTTGTCAGGAGGTGAACAGCAGATGCTGGCGCTGGCTCGGGGCCTCATGCCGAATCCACGACTGATGTTGCTGGACGAGCCGTCTTTGGGCCTCGCGCCCAAGATCATGGGGACGGTGTTCGATACGCTGGCCCATCTGCGTGAATCCGGCGTCTCCATCCTGCTGGTCGAGCAGAACGCCAAGCGATCTCTGGAACTGGCTGATCGGGCATACGTTCTCGTGACCGGACAGGTCGCTCTTGAGGGGACGGCGCATGAGCTTAGCGGGAACGAAATGGTGAAACAGCTCTACCTTGGAGGGACCCGATGAGCATCGACATCTTCTTGAACCTGACTGTGCGGGGGCTGACGACCGGGGCAATTTATGCGCTGGTCGGGATGGGCATCGTCCTCATCCTGCAAACGACGAATGTCATGAACTTCGCTCAGGGTGACACCGGCATGTTCATCACGTACCTGGCATTCTTTATGATAACGACAGCCAAAGTACCGTATTCGCTCGTTCTCATTCTTGCCATTGCTGCAGGGGCTGTTGTTGGCTTGCTTATCGAGCGCTTCATGATGCGGTCGGTACGTTCACGTTCCCACCTCTCGCTCATCATGCTGACGCTGGGTCTGTCGCTGCTGTTCCAGGGCTTGGCTGCGTTCCTGTTCAACACTGAACCCCGCCTGTTCCCGCCATTGGTGTCGGGCGATCCCATCAAGATCGGGCCGGTTGTCCTGGGAAGGCAGGACATTGTGGTCCTGCTGGCCGCGATCGTTACGTTCGGAATCCTGTATCTGTTCCTCTACCGGACCAAGCAAGGCGCTGCGGCCCGTAGCATCTCGCAGGACGAGTATGCGGCCCGCGTGCTTGGGATCCCCACTCCGTCGATCTACATGCTGATATGGGCGATCGGAAGCGCGCTGGCGGGTCTGGCAGCACTGCTGATCGTCCCCAGATTCTCGCTGGAGCCGTCGTTTATGGGTCTTATCCAGGTGAAAGCCTTCACGGCCATCGTCCTGGGAGGCATGGGCTCGGTGTTCGGTGCTGCTGTCGGTGGACTCATCATCGGCGTCGTGGAGAACCTTGTGGCATATCAGTTTCCAGCTATCAAGGACAGCTTCATGCTCATCGTCATCGTCATCGTGCTGCTCGTCATGCCGCAGGGGCTATTTGGCAAGCGCCAGCAGAGGAGGTTCTGATGACTCCTTCCGGTACAAGGCGCCTGGCAGTGAACGCCGCACTCATCGTGCTTGTGCTCATGGTGCCCCTTGTCTTTCACTCGAGGTCGTCGATTGTCGGCTACCTCAATATTGCCATGCTGTATGCTATCGCAACGCAGGGACTCAATCTGCTCATGGGGTTCGGTGGTCTCGTCTCGCTGGGGCACGCAGCATTCATGGCCATCGGCGGCTACACGGCAGCAGTGCTGGTCATGACGTACCATGTGAACATGTTCTTGGCCATTGTTGCCGGCGTGGCCGGTGCCGGATTGTTTGGGCTTGTCATTGGGTTCCCGTCGCTGCGCCTGTCCGGGTTCTATCTGGCGGTTGCGACCATGGCACTGGGAAGTTCTGTTGCCGACGTCATCAAGAGGCTCGCCATTACCGGGGGAGACTACGGTCTCATCAACATACCGGTTCTTCGGCTCGGAGGCTGGGAGCTTACCAGCGAGGCGTCCAAGTACTATTTCTTCGTCGTCATTCTTGTCGCCGTATTCCTGGTCGTCCGCAACTTCCTGAACAGTCGTAGTGGACGGGCAGTCCGTGCTGTGCGTGACTCCGAGATGACAGCTTCGGCAATGGGTGTGAATGTTGCGGCCTATAAGCTCATTACCTTCATCTTCGCGGCATGTATTGCCGGTCTCTCGGGGGCGCTGTACGCCTTCACGATCTCGTATCTCCACCCCATGAACTTCGGGCTTGCATTCTCCATCAATTTGCTGTCCATGAGCATTATCGGTGGCCTGGGTACGATCATCGGCCCTATTCTGGGCGCCCTGTTCTGGGTCATGCTGCCGCTCGTTATCGGTGGCAGGATGGAGTTCCTTTCGACCGTCATCTTTGGTCTCAGCATCATCGGTTCGGTCATGTTCTTGCCCAAAGGTCTGTCCGAGCTGGTCACGCGTATACAGACACGTTTGAAACTGTAACGTAGCAGGCGCAACGCGAAATACAATCCGGAACAAAGGGGGACACCATGAGTGTCGGAATTCTGGGAAGCTACAGCAGCAGGTGCGGTAAGCTAGAAACCAAGAGTGTGTATGACCTCATCATCGAGGCGGGACGTGGAGCAATTGCAGACGCACCAATCGATCCTAGAGACATCGATGGGGTGTGGGTCGGCAACTATAGCTCAGGATCGTTCAACAACCAGGAACAGCTGGCTTCATGGGCCGTCGAAATCGACCCGGCATTGCTCTACAAGCCATGTGTCAAAGAGGAAGCAGCATGTGGTTCCGGTTCTGCCGCTGTGCGTGCAGCGCGTCTGGCCGTCGGCGCGGGTGAGGCCCGTTTCGTACTGGTCATCGGGGTGGAAAAGATGACGTCGCTTGACCGGGATGGCGTTACTCATGCGCTTGCGATGGCATCGTACTGGCCAGACGAGGGGAGCAAGGGCATGACGTTCCCAGGCCTGTTCGCCATGTGGTCGAAGGCATACCGCGAGCACTATGAGTACAGCGACGAGCAGATGGATCTGTGGCAAGCCATGGTGCATGCCAAGAACCGTGACAACGCGACGCACAATGAGCTTGCACATATGTACACGAAGCCGAGCAGTCTGGAGTTCGCTCTGCATGTATCTGAGAAAAACCCGCTCGTTGCAGACCCTCTCAAACTCACGGACTGCTCTCTGGTCAGTGACGGAGCGGCTGCCATGGTGCTCGGACCGATTGATGACGTCAAGGCCCTCAAGGACCGCGCGGTCGAGATTACGTCGCAGACGCTTGTCACCGACCACATGCAGTCCAGCAAACGCGAGCTGTGGCACAACGTTGCCGGCAGGATGGCTGTCGAGTCAGCCTACCGCAAAGCCGGCATCACCATATCAGATGTTGACTGCGCAGAAGTCCACGACTGCTTCACGATCAATGAACTGCTGAGTTACGAGGCAATGGGGTTGTGTGCAGAAGGCGACGGGGGCCGGCTGATCGAGCATGGCGACGTCGTGCAGCCGGACGGTAGCTGCCCAATCAACCTCAGTGGAGGTCTTATCGGCAAAGGACACCCCGTAGGGGCCACCGGTGTGTCGATGCACGTCTACGTTGCGCGCCAGCTTGAGGGCCGTCCACTTGGCCTCGGCGCGAAGAATCCGGAGGTAGGGGTCGTCATGAACGTCGGCGGCTCGAACGTCAGCAACTTCGCATCAGTACTGAAACGCGTCAAGTAGAGAGGGAGGAAGCCATGACAAAGGGATATGGACTGCAGGACAAGGTTGTCATCGTCACGGGCGGAGCTGCCGGCATCGGCCGGGCGACGGCAAGAAGGTTCGCCGAGGAGGGAGCGCGCGTCAGCATCTGGGATTTGAATGCCGAGGCAGGGGCGGCGACGCTGGCTGACCTGAAGCAGTTGGACACTCCTGTGATGTTCCAGGCCGTCAACGTTACCGATGCAGAGGCTGTGGAGAAAGCAGTTGCTGAGGTTGTCGAGACATGGGGCCATATTGATGTACTCATCAACAACGCCGGTATCACGCGCGACGGTCAGCTGGTCAAGTACAAGGAAGGGGTCGTCACTGGGACGATGTCGGACGCCAACTTCGACGCTGTCATCGGCGTCAACCTGAAAGGCGTGTTCGTTGCGACGAGGGC
>DASVKR010000056.1:0-16456 GCA_036385275.1 Candidatus Cryosericum sp.
AAGGTCATCAAGACGATCCCGACTGCCGGCAAGGTCCTGGTTGAAGGCATTGGCATGGTTTCCAAGAGTCTTCGCCCCACGCAGGCGATGCCACAGGGAAAGATTGCCAAGCGTGAAGCCCCGATTCTGGCCAGCAAAGTCATGATTATCTGCCCAAGCTGCCACCAGCCAACCAGGGTCGCGCATCGCCTTGTCGAGGGCGACAAGTCCGTTCGCTCGTGCAGAGTCTGTAACGAGACGATCGATAAGGTGTAAGGAGACCCGCTATGGCAGCCAAGGAAACGACGAAGAAGGCAACAATTGCAGTAGTCCCTGCCAAGAAGGAGAAGGCGCCGGCCAAGAGCAAGGTTCTGGCAAAGCGCGAGCTTACCAGCTTCTCTGATGCTTACAGGGTGAAGTACGAGGATGAGGTCCGCAAGGGCCTTCAGAAGCGCTTCGGTTACACCAACGTCATGCGTATTCCGCGTGTTGCGAAGATCACTATCAACCGCGGTATTGGTGAGGCGACCGAAAACCCCAAGGTTATCGACAGCAGTGTCGAGGAGATCGGATTGATCTCCGGGCAGAAGCCCATCGTCACCTTGGCAAAGAAGTCTATCGCGACGTTTAAGATTCGGAAGAACGCCCCTGTGGGTGTCGCCGTTACGCTGAGAGGCGTTCGGATGTATGCCTTCCTGGAGAAGCTCGTTACGGTGGTTTTTGAACGTATCAGAGACTTCAAGGGACTCTCTCCCAAGTCTTTCGACGGTCGCGGCAACTTTACCTTTGCGCTCAAGGAACAGCTCGTGTTCCCCGAGATCTCTTACGACAAGGTGGACAAGGCCCGTGGAATGAGCATCACCATTACCACGACCGCACAGACTGACGAAGAGTGCAAGGCCTTGCTTGAAGCGTTCGGCGTGCCGTTCAGGCAGAGATAGGGTGTAAGGAGACACTATGGCAAGAAAAGCTATGATCAACAAGGCTCTTCGTAAGCCCAAGTTCTCGACCAGGGCCCACAACAGGTGCAAGATCTGTGGGCGGTCCCGTGGGTACTATCGGGAGTTCGGCCTGTGCAGGCTCTGCTTCCGCAAGATGGCACTCGAAGGGAAGCTTCCGGGCGTCAAGAAGGCTAGCTGGTAGAGGAGGAGACATGTCCAGAGTTGACGCACTTTCGGATTTCTTGACCAGGGTGAGAAACGCAAACCTGGTCTTCCATGACTCTACCATCGCCCCGTATTCTGAGATGAACAGTGCACTCGCGCTGATTCTCAAGAAGCAGGGCTATGTGGGCGGTGTGTCGGAGATCATCCGCGACAACCGCAAGTACTTGAAGCTCGATCTCAAGTACACAAAGACTCGTGGTCGTTACATTACCGGCCTGAAGCGTATCAGTCTTCCAGGCCGCCGCATCTATGTGAAGAAGGATGCAGTGCCGCGCGTTCTCATGGGCGCCGGCATGGCAATCATCTCCACCCCGCAGGGGTTGATGACCGACGTGCAGGCTCGCAAGGAAGGGCTTGGCGGCGAGGTCATCTGCTTCGTCTGGTAAGGGGGACAGTATGTCGAGAATAGGCAAGAGACTCACTACGATTCCAGCCGGGGTCACTGTGACGGAGACAGATCGCATGCTGACGGTCACGGGACCTCGCGGTTCTCTGACACTCGGGGTTCCCGAGCACATTGACTATACGGTCGAGGGAGATCAGGTCCGGTTCGTACTTGATCCGGCCTTCCAGGAGACGCTCAATGTCATGCACGGCACGACGTCGGCGCGTTTCTCGAGCCTTGTGAAAGGCGTCACCGATGGTTTCGTCAAGCGTCTCGAAATCGTTGGCGTCGGCTACAGGGCTGCCGTCGATGCAAGCAACCTGACTCTACTTGTTGGGTACTCGCATCCCGTGCCCATGAAGATTCCTGAGGGCATCAAAGTCGAAGTGACCGACAACGTCAAGATCACGATGACCGGTGCCGATGCCGTCGGATTGGGGCAGTTTGCACAGAATGTTCGCAAAGTGCGCGTGCCTGACCACTACAAGGGCAAGGGTATTCGGTATGCTGGCGAGAAAGTCAGGATCAAGGCTGGCAAGAAGGCCTTGTCTGGTGCGTAGGGGGAACAATGATTAGCAGACACGATAGAGAAGAAGCTCGCGAGAGGCGACATGACCGGATTCGCAAGAAGCTGGCAGGAACCGCAGAGCGACCAAGGCTTGCCGTCTTTGTCAGCCTGAAGCATGTGTATGTTCAACTTATCGATGACGACAAGGGTATTACCCTTGCTGCCGCGTCGAACCTTAAGCGCAAGGCGGACGGCCAGGCAGTGGCGGCCAACAATACAGTAGCTTGTCAGATGGTTGGCACGGAGATAGCCGACAAGGCGCTCCAGATGGGCGTCAAGACTGTAGCCTTCGACCGGGGTGGGCATTCCTACCATGGTCGCATTAAGGCGCTTGCCGAAGCCGCGCGCGCTGCGGGACTGGAATTCTAGGAGGAAGCTGTGGCAAGACGTTCGTTTGAACCAAAAGAATACGAAGAATCAGTCATCAGCATCGACCGTGTTACCAAGGTCGTCAAAGGTGGCAAGAAGATGAAGTTCAGGGTTCTTGTCGTCGTCGGCAACAAGAAGGGCAAGGTCGGCATCGGCATCGGCAAGGCCATCGAAATCCCGTTGGCGATCCAAAAGGGAATCACGGCTGCCAAGCGCAACCTCATTACCTTCACGCTGAAGGGTACAACGTTGCCGTTCTCGACGAAGACCCGTACCGGCGCAGGTTGGGTGTATCTTCAGCCCGCTGTCACTGGTACTGGTATAGTCGCCGGCGGCGTAGTTCGCCAGATTATGGAGAAGGTCGGAGTCCAGGATGTTCTCACCAAGTCCCTCGGCAGCTCGAATTCCATCTCTCTTGCTGCGGCTACGATCGACGGACTGCGCGACATCGAGCAGATGACATTGATGCGCAACTTGCGTCGGCAGGACCGTATCAATGCCGAGCCGCGCGGTACGGAGGCTCGTCAATGAAACTCAACGAGATGGTCAGACCGGAAGGTTTCATTGACAGTCCGAAAGTTATCGGCCGCGGAGCCGGGAGCGGCAAAGGCAAACAGAGCGGTTACGGCCGCAAGGGTGCCAAAGCTCGCTCTGGGCGCAGCAAGCGCGTTGGATTCGAGGGTGGACAGACTCCACTCTATCGCCGCCTTCCGAAAAAGAAGGGATTCAGACCTCACGTCCGAACAGTGTATGTTGCCGTCAATACTGGCGCACTCGAGGGATACGAGGGCGAAATGCCCCTTGATTTGAACGCACTTTACAACGCTCCGGTGAAGGTACTCGGAGACGGTGAACTGACAACAAAGGTTCAAGTGCGGGCGTCGGGGTTCTCGGCTGCGGCTCGTGAGAAGATCGAGAAGGCTGGCGGCACCTGCGAGGTCGTCTGATGTTTGAGACACTGAGGAGGGCTTTCAGGCTTCCAGAGCTGCGCAACAGGATTCTGTTTACTCTCATGATGTTTGTCGTTATCAGGCTCGGAACCTATATCCCCGTGCCTGGTATCGACCGTGCGGCCGTGGCACAGCTGGTTGGCAAAGGCGGTTTTCTGGGTCTCCTTGACCTGTTCTCGGGCGGTGGCATTGCGAACTTCGCCATTTTCTCGCTGAGCGTCCTTCCATACATCAATGCCTCCATCATCATCGAACTTCTCGGCTCGGTCATTCCGGCGCTCGAGGAGCTCCGCAGGGAAGGCGGCAAGGAAGGCCAGCGGAAGATTGCGAAGTATACTCGCTATCTCACTCTTGGATTGGCGGTCATCGAGTCGTTTGGCGTCGTGGCCATCTTCCAGAAGTACCTCACGAGCACGGGATTCTTCGTGAAACTCCTGATCGTTCTGAGTCTTACAGCCGGGGCCTACATCGTGCTGTGGCTTGGAGAAGTCATGACCGAGCGAGGGATTGGCAACGGTGTTTCGCTTATTATCTTTTCGGGTATTGTAAGCCGCATTCCGGTTGGCGTGGCACAGGCCTTCAGGTTGAACCAGGCCGGGTCACTCAGTGCTCTCGGCCTTGTCGGCGGGATCCTGGGTGCAATCGTGCTCCTCCTTCTGGTCCTGTTCGCATATGAAGGCGAGCGCAAGGTTCCAGTGCAGTACGCGAAGCGTATCGTCGGCCGCAAGGTCTATGGTGGTCAATCTACGTATATCCCTCTGAAACTTGTGCAAGCAGGCGTGCTCCCGATCATCTTCGCTTCGACCGTTCTGATGTTCCCTGCGACCGTGTCGCAGTTCTGGTCGACGTCCTGGTTCTATCTTAATGTTGCAGAGCCCTTGACGAAGTCGACCACGCTGACGCACAATGTTGTCTTCTTCTTTCTCATTATCTTCTTCACGTACTTCTATACAGAGATTACCTACGATCCCACCAAGATTGCGGATGATCTCAAGAAATACGGGGGCTATGTGCCTGGTGTTCGTCCTGGCGAGGCAACCGCGCACTACATCAAGAACGTACTGGATCGGATTGTCCTGCCGACTGCGATTTTCCTTGCGTTCCTCGCCATCGTGCCGAACATCGCCATGCGGAACCAGCAGATCTCGGCGTTTGCCTTTGGTGGTACCTCGCTGCTGATTATCATCGGTGTATCACTGGAGACCGTGCAGGAGATCGAAGCGTATATGATGATGCGTCACTACAAGGGGTTCATGAAATAATGTCGCAGCACCCGCGCATTATCCTTTTGGGACTGCCAGGCTCGGGAAAGGGCACTCAAGGTGCGCTCATCGCGCAAACCTGGAGAGTGCCCACCTTCTCGAGTGGTGAGTACTTCCGGAATCTTCGGCGGGAGGGCAAGCTGCCTGCCGAAGTTGTGGCCAAGATCAATGCTGGGGGTCTTGTGAGCGACGAGGATGTCAACATGATTGTCGTCGAATCGTTTTTGTCGACCCAGGAGGCGCAAGCAGGCTTTGTTCTGGACGGGTACCCGAGAACTGTCGCTCAAGCCGCATTTCTCGACGAGTATCTGACAAAGCAAAACCTTAGCTTGACCGCAGCCGTATACGTTGACCTGCCGGTCGAAACAGCGTTCCGCCGCATATCGGGACGGCGCGTCTGCCCTTCCGACGGCAGTGTGTACAACGTGTACTATTCGCAGCCAGAGAGGGAGGGACTCTGTAACCTCTGTGGCGCACCCCTCATCCAGCGGGAAGACGACCGCGAGGAGAGTGTCAGGACAAGGATGAGTACGTACGAAGCGGTGACGAAGACTCTGACTGTCTACTACGGCGATCAGGGGAAGCTCATCACTGTTGATGGAGCCAGTGCTCCGGATGTCGTTTTTGCCAGGATACAGGAGGCTCTTGATGATCCGGCTTAAGTCCGCTTCGGACATTGAGCACCTGCGTGTTTCCGGGGCCAAGCTCGGTGAGGTGTTGCGCCAGATAGGAGAGATGGTTTCTCCCGGCGTGACGACTCGTGAACTGGACCACGCGGCAGAAATTCGCATCCGTGAGCTTGGAGCAAAGCCGGCATTTCTGCACTACAGTGGCTATCCGGCAACGCTCTGTGTCTCCATCAACGAGCAGGTCATCCATGGCATTCCGGGGCATCGCGTTCTGAATTCAGGAGACGTCGTTTCGCTGGATCTCGGCCTTATCTATGAAGGATACTATGCAGACTCAGCCATTACTGTGGGCTGCGGGTCGGTGGTACCCCGGGACAAGGAGCTTATCGAAACGACCCAAAGGAGCCTGTACGCCGGCATCGACGCCGTGCATGTGGGAGCTCGTCTGGGAGACATCGGCCATGCAGTTCAACAGGTGGCTGAGGCCCAGGGTATGAGTGTCGTGCGCGACTACGTCGGTCATGGTGTGGGAAAGGAACTTCATGAAGATCCCGAGGTTCCCAACTACGGCAGAGCCGGTACAGGAATTACTCTTAAGGAGGGACTGGTGATCGCGATCGAACCCATGGTCAACGCTGGCAGCAGCGCTGTCCGCGTTCTGAACGATGATTGGACGGTTGTTACTGTTGACGGGCAAAAGAGTGCTCATTTCGAGCACACGATAGCCGTCACGGCCCAGGGCCCTGTCATCCTGACACAGTTATGAACAAGAAAGAAGTCATAGAGACAGAGGGCGTTATAGTGGAAACGCTTCCAGGGACGATGTTCCGCGTGAAACTGGGCAACGGCAAGATTGTGCTGGCTCACATCAGCGGAAAGATGAGGCTCAACTTCATCAAGATCCTGCCGGGAGATAAGGTAAGGCTTGAGATAACACCCTATGACCTTTCGAAAGCACGTATCACCTATCGACTGTAGTTGTCGAAGAGTTGAAAGGAGTAGCGACCTATGAAAGTGAGACCGTCTGTAAAGAAGATCTGTGCTAAGTGCAAGATTGTGAAGCGCAACGGTACAGTCATGGTGATCTGCGAGAACCCGAAGCACAAGCAGCGCCAGGGTAAGTAAAGGAGGACTAGTGGCTCGTATTAGTGGTATCGATCTTGCTGCCGGGAAAAAGGTAGGCATTGCCCTGACCTATATCTACGGCATCGGCAAGTCAAACTATAAGATGATCTGCAGTGTTGCAGGAGTGTCTGAGGACAAGAAGGTCAAGGATCTGACGGAGAGCGAGATACTCGCAATCCAGAAGGCCATCAATGACAATCTCGTCGTCGAGGGCGATCTTCGCCGTGAAGTCTCGACCAACATCCGCAGGCTCATGGAGATCAACTGCTACCGTGGTGTCCGTCACAAGAGAGGACTACCCGTTCGCGGTCAACGCACCAGGACGAATGCCCGCACGCGCAAGGGACCGAAGAAAACCGTCGGTTCCAAGGCATCCAAGGTATAGGCAAAGGGGATCGTATGGCAGACATTAAGAAGAAAGTAGTTAAGCGCAAGAAAGAGAAACGGGTAGTTGGCGAGGGTAAGGCATATGTCTTTTCGTCGTTCAACAACACACTTGTAACGATCACCGATGCTCAGGGCGACACTGTATGCTGGGGCTCGTCCGGAAGCAGCGGTTTCAAGGGTTCCAAGAAAGGGACTCCATTTGCTGCCCAGGTTGCTGCACAGAAAGCAGCCGAGAAGGCTATCGCCATGGGAATGTCCAGAGTAAACGTGTTCGTGAAGGGCGCTGGTTCGGGTCGTGAGATCGCTGTCCGTGCTCTGCAGTCTGCTGGCCTCAACGTTTCGTCCATCAAGGACGTTACGCCCATCCCGCACAACGGGTGCAGGCCGCGCAAGATCAGAAGGGTATAGGAGGCGACTATGTCCAGATATATTGATGCATCGTGCCGGAAGTGCCGTGCACTGAATACGAAACTATTCCTCAAGGGCTCTCGCTGCTCGAGCGGCAAATGCGCGATCGAGCGCGGCAAGATGGGACCGGGTCAGCATGGAATAGACCAGAAGTTCCGTAAGGACAGCGACTACGAACTTCACCTCAAGGAAAAGCAACGCCTTCGCCTTGCCTACGGTCTGGCAGAGCGCCAGTTCAGAGGCTATTTCGCTCTCGCGAACTCCCAGAAGGCGATTCCCACGGGTGGCAAGCTGCTGGAGCTTCTGGAGCGGCGTCTCGACAACGTTGTTTTCCGGATGGGGATCCAGCCGGGTCGCAAGTCAGCTCGCCAGATGGTATGCCACGGCAACGTGTTCGTCAATGGACACCGCGTCGACATTCCCTCATACCAGGTCAGAGTGGGAGATATTGTGACTCTGACCGATACCGGAAAATCCATGATCAGCGTACAGGAGTCTGTTGCTAGCAAACCAGCCACTGTGCAATGGCTGTCGTTCAGCCCTGACAAGTTTGAGGGCACCGTGCTCACGATTCCGACAGCTGAGCAGATTGGAGTTCCCATCAATACCCGTCTTGTCATCGAGTACTACTCGAAGTAGGAGCCTGCCATGATAGAAGGGCTTGAAGGTATCAGACTGACATCTGCTGAAGAGACCGCCGAATATGGCAAGTTCGTCTTCGAGCCATTGCAGCATGGATATGGAACCACGATGGGTAATGCACTTCGCCGCGTTCTCCTGTCTTCCATTCCCGGGAGTGCGCCAGTGGCAATCAAGGTAAACGGAGCACTTCATGAGTTCACGTCATTGCCTGGTATCAAGGAGGATCTTCAGGAGCTCATCTTCAACATCAGAAACCTGCAGGTCTCCATTATCGATGGTAGTGAAGCTACCCTTTCTCTCAAGCGACAGGGGAGGGGCATGGTAAAGGCCGAAGACTTCGAGAAGAACTCACTGGTGAAAGTCTTTAACCCAGAGCTGAAGATCGCAGAACTCTCCGGAGATGACAGTGTCATCGATCTTCAGGTGTTATTGCGCACCGGTGTAGGGTATGTCAGCAACGAGGAGAACCACGAGCTGCTGAGCGGGACGGTCGACACGATTGCGCTCGACAGCATCTACTCTCCTGTACGGACAGCCAATTTCACTGTCGAACCCGTAAGAATCAAGCAGAAGGCTGACTCTGAACGCCTGATCGTCGAGATTACCCATTTTCCGACAACCAAAGCCCGCGATGCGCTTGAAGAAGCTCTTCACATCGTGGATCGCCATGCACAACAATTGCTTGCATGTTTGACGACGCAGGGTTCTATGGACAGTGCTTCGGAGCCAACGACGTCGAACGAAAACGTCATGTCGAAGGGTTTGGAGACCGTGGTTGGTGTCAAGAGCCGCTGGGCGAAGGTTCTGAAGGTGGCGGGTATTGAGACCGTGACTGACTATCTAGAACATCGTGGAGAGAGTGTCAGCGATTTCGGAGAGGCCGGTCGCAAGAGCGTTGACGAAGCCCTCAGAGATGTTGGCATCAGCGTCCCAGAAGATTAGCGCGCAGCCGATGGTAAGCGCGAACGTGACGAGAGGAGTATTCTTGCTATGAGACATGGAAGAAAGCTGAAAAAACTTGGCGTATACAGCGGCTTGCGCAGCATGATGTTGCGCAATCTCTCGACCTCGGTGATCGAGAAAGGTCGCATTGAGACAACAATTACTCGTGCAAAGTCAGTAAAGCGTGTGGTGGAGAAACTCATCACGACTGCAAAGGTCGACGATCTGACGACGCGGCGCAAGCTGCACGCCTACCTTCTGACGCCGGAAGCGGTCGACGAAGCCTTCAAGCTGACCAAGGATCGCTACATCACGCGCCCGGGTGGCTACCTGCGTATCATCAAGGCTGGGTATCGGAAGGGTGACGCAGCAAACATGGCAGTCCTGGAGTTTGTAGAGAAGTAGATGATTTGCCTCGACAAGGTCTCGTATCAAATCGAGACCTCCGCGGGGGCTGTCCAGGTCCTTCGTGACATAGACCTGGAGTTGCCAGATGGCTCAATCTCCGCGATTGTCGGCCCCAACGGGTCCGGCAAGAGTACGTTAGCCCGCCTTGTCAGCGGGCTTTTACGTCCGACGTCCGGCAGTGTGCGTTTACTGCCGGACGTCGACGTCCAAACAGTCATGGATGTGCGTCCAGGGCTTGACGTCGGTCTGGTGTTCCAGAATCCGGATAACCAGCTGGTGGCGACGACCGTAGAGGACGATATCGCTTTTGGACTCGAGAACCTCGAGCTTCCCCATGCCGAAATGGTACGGCGTGTTGGGGATGCATTACACCTCCTTGGCCTGGAACAGTTCCGCGACTACCCCCCTCATCGTCTTTCCGGTGGGCAGAAGCAGAAAGTGGCCATTGCTGGAGTGCTTGCCATGAAGCCTTCATTCCTCATTCTGGACGAGGCAACTTCTCTCCTCGATCCGACCAATCGCCGCGAGGTGATGCAGACGGTGCTCCGCCTGAACAATGAGTTGGGAATCGGCATCGTCATGGTCACTCATCTCCTGGATGAAGTGCTCGTTGCGTCGCGCGTAGGTGTACTGGCGAACGGAGTGCTTGCGGCCTGGGACTCGCCGCGTGGTATTTTCTCGAATTCAGCAGTCGTTGAGCTGGGAGGCCTTGTGCTTCCACTGAGCGCCCGAGCTTCGTTCCTCATGCAAGAGCGCTGGACGGACTTCCCGTTGTGTCTGACCCCTGAGGAATTTGCGAGAGCGACATGTCAATTGAGCTGAAAAACGTCGACTATGTCTACGACAGTGGTGAGCCCTTCGAGTACTTTGCGCTCCGAGGAATCAGCCTGCACATCGACGATGGTGCCTTCGTGGGCATCGTGGGAAGAACCGGTTCGGGCAAGTCGACGCTGGTCGAGCACCTGAACGGGCTCCTGTTTTCAGCACGGGGTGACGTTATTGTCGATGATGAGATCGTTTCCAACGAACGGACAGTGCTTGCCAAGGTACGCCGCAGAGTTGGCATCGTATTCCAATATCCCGAGGACCAGTTTTTTGCCGAGACCATCTTTGAAGAGGTAGCCTTTGGCTGCCGCAACTATGGGTTCAGCAAAGAGCAGGTCGACGAAAGCGTTCACAAGGCGATGAGCACCGTCGGTCTTGATCCGGAGCGCTTCCTGTCGTTGTCTCCCTTTCAGCTGAGCGGGGGAGAACAGCGTCGCGTGGCCATCGCCTCGGTCATTGCGATGGGTCAGAAGTACATTATACTCGATGAACCCACCGCGGGGCTCGATTCTGGCTCCAAGCTCGCTGTCCTGACCGAGCTGGAGTCACTGCGCCAGACCGCCAATGTCACCGTGATTCTTGTGTCCCACAACATGGACGAGGTAGCCGAATTCTGCAAGCAGGTGGTCGTTCTCGACGGGGGAACAGTGGCGTTCCAGGGATCGACCGACGCGTTTTTTAGTGACGCAGACCTTGTCGACAGAACGGGTCTGGAACTTCCGCAGAGCTACCGTCTTGCGCGTGCACTCAAGGAGTGTGGAAGCACGCTCACCGTGAATGAGTGTTCGACGGACCGGATGCTTGACTCCTTGAGGCTGTGCGTCTCTGACCTGGGAGGAGCGTAGTGGCGCTATCTCGCAGTTTTGTTCTTGGTCAGCACTACCCTGGAACTTCGGTCGTTCACCGGTCTGGCGCTCTGGTGAAGCTTGTTTCGACTATTGCTCTCATGATTGGGGTCTTTGTCGCGACGAAGACAGCGCAGTATATTCCTATTGCCTTTTTCTTGGTTGTTGGCATTGGGGTTTCGAGAATACCCCTGCGTTTTTTTGCCCGCGGCCTCAAGCCCATCCTGTTCCTCATTGTACTCACTGTAGTCGTGCAGATATTCTTCACTCCCGGCACGCCTGTCTGGCAATTCTGGTTTGTTCGAGTCACGCGGGAGGGATTGGGACTGGCCGGTTTCATTCTCTGCAGGTTGGTCTTACTTACGCTGGTGAGTGTCCTGCTCACCGCGAGTACTTCTCCCATAGAGCTGACTGACGCTGTATCTGATCTGCTGAAGCCCCTCAGCCATATCGGTGTGCCTTCCGCTGAAATTGCTCTTGTCATGAGCATCGCCATGCGGTTTGTGCCTACGATTCTCGAGGAAACCGAACGTATCATACGTGCTCAGGTCTCGCGGGGGGCGCGGATCGGGGAAGGCAGCCTCGTGGTGCGCATGAAGAGCTTCATCCCGATCCTGATACCCTTGTTTGTTTCCTCCTTTCGCCGGGCAGACGACCTGGCTGTCGCGATGGAGGCAAGGGGCTTTCGCGTAGGGAGTCCCCGAACAAGATATCATGCACGTCACTTTCAGTCCTTCGATGCTTTCATTCTTCTTGGAACAGCAGCTGCTTTGTCGGGGGTCATCCTATGGCGCCTGTTCCTGTAACGGTACGCATGGACATAGCCTACGACGGCTCCTTCACCTACGGCTTCCAGAAGCAGGAGTCCCTGGTGAGCGTGCAGGGCACCGTCGAGGGAGCGCTGAAGGCCGTTTGTGGATCGTACATTCCTATTGTTGGGGCATCACGAACCGACAGAGGCGTTCACGCGCTTCACAATGTCGTGAGTTTCGTTCTGCGCGACGATGCCCTCTATGAACGCGTCGTACGGCGACTTCCCATCATGATGCCTGAGTGGCTCACGATTCGCACTTGCGTTCGTGAAAGCGCCAACTTCAGTGCTCGGTTTTCTACAGGGGGAAAGACCTACGCGTACGTGTTCATCAAGGAAGGATGCTGGACTCCGTTCCTGGCTCGTTATGCTTACCGGCTCGACTATCCGGTCAAGATTGTTGCGATGAGCGATGCTGCGCATGCGTTGCTTGGAACGCATGATTTCAAGGGGTTTGGGAATATCGACCCGAGCAGACCGCATCGGGACACGAGGTGCACACTGAGCGCGGCTGATGTCGTTGAAACGGATAAGGCGGTTATCTTCATGGTCTCGGGCGATCATTTCCTGTATCATATGGTACGCCGCATGGCGTACTTCGTCCTCAAGGCCGGGCAAGGGAGGATCGGTGTCGAAACGTGGACCAATGCGTTTGCCGGACCCGACGTCCCGTATACGCGGCAGGTGATGGCGGCTGGCGGCCTCTACCTGGTTGCCGTCGATTACGCTTGATAGCTGCTGCGTGGGGCATGTGGCCATCTGCCCGAACCCTCTCCGGGCGTATGGGTTCACATCGTTTGCAGCCTCAAGGCGTTGACTAATCGCGGGTTTATGGTAATCTAGTAAAGAATTCACCAGGAGGATATGAATGAGGACAACGTTTTTTAGACCAGAGACGGTTACCCGTCGCTGGATTTTGATTGATGCTACAGACCAGAGCGTTGGACGACTCGCGGTGGTCATTGCCAACATTCTTCGTGGCAAGGACAGACCAGAGTTCACACCGAATGCTATGGTTGGCGACAATGTCATCGTCATCAACGCTTCGAAGTTGGCAATCGATCCCAAGAAGGGTACGCAGACCATGCACTATCATCACTCGTTCTACCCAGGTGGTCTGAAGGCCACGAATTGGAACAAGATGCTTGAGACGCGGTCAGACTTCCTGCTCAAGCGTGTGGTTCGCGGTATGTTGCCCAAGAACACACTTGGCAAAGAACTGCTCAGCAACCTGCGTGTTTATCAGGGGCCCGAGCATCCTCACCAGGCTCAGAAGCCTGTTGAGTTCAAGGCTAATTAGGGAGGATGCTGTGCCAACCACTCAGATTTGGGGAACGGGTAAGAGAAAGACTGCTATTGCGCGCGTTCATCTCGTTGCTGGAACGGGCAAGATCGTTGTAAATGGCAAGCCGGTTGAGGTCTACTTTCCAGTTCAGACGGTGTCCATGAAAACCATGGCCGCCTTTACAGTTATGGGAGGTACGCCTGTATTTGATGCGATCGTGAGCGTTGCCGGTGGTGGCTTCAATGGCCAAGCCGAAGCTGTTCGTCATGGAATTGCTCGCGCGCTGGTTGAGCAGGACCCGGAGAACAAGCCGGTTCTGAAGAAGGCCAGACTTCTGACGCGCGATGCTCGCATCAAAGAGCGCAAGAAGTACGGTCTCCTGGGCGCCCGCAAGGCTACTCAGTACAGGAAACGTTAGACAGGCTTCTCGCATTCTACTGGGCAGCAGGACATTGTGCCTGCTGCCTTTTTTGTTACCCTGTAGGTACGTTTATGCAGTGGAGGAAACCAACGATGAAGATTCACGATACGCTGACGCGAAAGACCGTCGAACTCGTGCCCCGTGAGCCAGGCAGAATCGCGATGTATGTCTGCGGGGTTACTCCGTATGCCCCGGCACACATCGGGCATGCGCGGACAGCTGTCGTCTACGATCTTCTGAAACGCTACCTCCAGCACGCCGGTTATGCGGTGACCCACGTCAGCAACTACACAGACATCGACAACAAGATCATTCGACGGGCTCAGGAGCAGGGAGTTGCGCCGCTCGACCTCTCTGCTCGCTACATCGGTGAATACTTGGAAGACATGGTGGCGCTCAATGTCCTTCCTCCCGACATCACTCCAAGGGTGTCGGAAAGCATCCAGGACATTATCGACCTCATTGGTCACATCATAGCAAACGGTTATGCCTATGTCTCATCAGACGGAGTCTACTTCTCTGTTCGAAAGTTTGATCGCTATGGCTGTCTTTCGGGCCGTTCTGTCGACGAGATGCGCAGTGGGGCTCGGGTAGAGGTGAACGAAGCGAAGGAGGACCCGCTGGATTTCGCTCTATGGAAGCTTGCCAAACCGGGTGAGATCTCATGGGACAGTCCCTGGGGCAAGGGTCGTCCGGGATGGCATATCGAGTGTTCGGCGATGAGTCTGAGGCATCTGGGGGCAGGGTTCGACATTCACGGGGGAGGTGAGGATCTCATCTTTCCTCACCATGAGAATGAGATAGCACAAAGCGAAGCAGCCTTAGGCGGACAGCAGTTTGTTCGCTACTGGATGCACTCCGGAATGGTCAACATGGGCGGCGAGAAGATGTCGAAGTCACTCGGCAATGTCATGACCGTGCGCGAACTGCTGGAGCAATACCCGGGGCAGGTCGTCCGGCTCTATCTTCTGCAGACGTCGTACGAGAAACCGCTGAAGTTCAACATTTCGGGGTTCGGACAGGCATTCACAAACTATGAGCGCATGGCGGAGTTCGAGGCATTTCTGCAAGGATTGGGTCAGGCCTCCCATGATGGCGTCGAGCCGGAGTTTGAGAGCGTATGTTCCGGCTTTCTCGGCGAGTTTGACGCTTCGCTGGCAGACAATCTCAATACGTCCCGCGCACTCGCTGCCGTCTACGAGTTCATGACTCGAGTGCGTCGTACGGCTTCGGAGCGGCTGCTTGGTAGATCAGAGGCCTCTCGTGCGCTCGAGGTCTTCCGGTCAGCGCTCTGGGTGCTTGGGCTCGACCAGACGAACGACTATATTGGACACAAGACCAGTCTTCTTGCCGGCAAGCAGCATGCGCTCATGGCCGTTGCCGCAGAGGTTGGAGTTGCTGTGGACGATCACAACTCCACGAGTGATCTTCTCGATACAATTGTCATGAAGCGTCGAGTCGCTCGTGAGGCAGGACAGTACGACGTGGCTGACCAGATCAGGGAGCGCCTCAAGGGTGTTGGTATCGCTCTGGAGGACGGCGTTGATGGTGTGAGGTATCGCATCCATGGCTAGTAGTGATAGAACAAGACCGGAAGGTATGCTTATTTATGGTAAGAACTCGATTATGGGTGCGCTGTCCGCTGAGCATCCAGTCGAGAAAATCATCTTTGAATCCGGTAGCGACAAAGACGACCGCATCCGGATGATCAAGGATATAGCTTCACGGCAGAAGGTGCCGATGGAATACAAGGTCGGATCGTGGTTCCAGAAGAGCCTGGGTGATGTTCCTCATCAGGGCATCGCCGCTCAGTGCGCGCGAGTGCGATTACTGGACATGAACGCCCTCATGGGGGCGATGCCTCCTGAGCCCGCTGGCCGTTCAGTCGTCTTGGTGGATCAGGTCACCGATCCCCACAATCTGGGAGCGATTATCCGTGTGGTCGCTGCGTCAAGGGCCGGGGGTCTCATCGTCACCAAGGACCGGACAAGTCCATTCTCGCCAGCGGCAGTATCTGCGTCGGCCGGGACGGTATTCGGTCTTCCAATTGCCGTTGTAGCAAATCTGGCATATGCCATGGAACGACTCAAAAAGGACGGCTATTGGCTTTACGGGCTGGACGCTGCAGACGGCCATGACTACCGGAAGGAGAAGTACGCATGCCCTTCTGCCTTTATTGTCGGCAGCGAAGGCGCCGGCATGCGTGAACTTACCAGGAAGAATGCGGACTTCTTCATCACGATTCCGATGAGGCCTGGTGTTGACTCGCTGAACGTCTCCACGGCGCTCGCGGTCGTGCTCTTCCGTGCCATCGAGTCCTAGAAGCGGTCGCTCACCGGAGCACGTCGAATCGCTGAGGCAGCGCTTTCTGGCGGGCGACAATACAGCATTTGAGGAGCTGCTAGGGATGTATATGCCCCTTCTCAAGTTTGTCGCCCGCAAATACTGCACCGAGCGCGACGAACGGGATGATTGTCTCGCCGAGGCTGTTTTGGGCTTTCTACGCGCTATTCGTACCTATAATGTTCGTCGGGGCAGTCTCGACGGGTATATTGCTACTGTCGCCTCGCACAGACTCATCGATATGGCACGTCGGGCTGCCGGTTCTCGTATTGAACTGTCGGACACCCTCGATGGATGGGGGAGTTCCCTCGGTGACCCTGCAGAGGCAGGGGTTCCCGACATGGTAGCACTCGCTGTCACACTCAGCGATTGTGAGCGCGCCTGTTTCGAAAGACATCTCCGAGGTGAGACGCTTGAGGTCATCGCTGCGGCACTGAAGATGTCGAAGGCGTCCGTTTCGAATGCGCTCGCGAGAGCAAAGCGGAAGCTGGGGAAGGCGCTCTCATAGGCCTGCTCCGCTCTGCAGCTTGACAGACACGGCTTTGCACCTATACTAGCTGCGATACAGGCCGACGTAGCTCAGCTGGTAGAGCGGTTGATTTGTAATCAACTGGTCACCCGTTCAATTCGGGTCGTCGGCTCCAGTGTGGGTAGGTGGCCGAGCGGTTAATGGCGGCAGACTGTAAATCTGTTGGCAATGCCTACG
>DASVKR010000057.1:0-22804 GCA_036385275.1 Candidatus Cryosericum sp.
CGAACATGCCGTCCGACTGCTGCAGCAAGTGGGAGTTCCCTTTGAATTTGGACAGAACACAGCGAGTATCATGGCTGCCTATGACGTTGTCGTCGTCTCGCCCGGCGTCCCACCCGAGGCGCCGATTGTCCTGGCCGCTGCGCAGTTGGGCAAGCTCATCGTTGGTGAGACAGAGATTGCCGCATATGCCGACCTGTCAGTGCTTGCGGTGACTGGCAGCAATGGCAAGAGCACGACGACGGCTCTTCTCGGAGAAATCGTTGCTGAGGAGTATCCCGACGCGGTGACAGGGGGCAACCTGGGCACTCCAGTATCACAGCTCCTGATGGAGCACCCGTTGGCAAGACGGGCGGTTCTTGAGGTGAGTTGCTTCCAGCTCGAGACAATTCATACGTTCCATCCCAGAGTGGCCATTTTCTCGAACCTGGTTCCGAACCACCTTGACCGCTACGGTACCATGGAACGTTACTTCACCACGAAGAAGCGCCTGTTCGAGAACATGACGGTGGATGATGCCGTTGTGCTCAACTGGGATGACCCAGCGCTGAGAGCACTTGGCCCAATGCTGAGTCCTTCGACTTTCTATTTCGGACTGGGTGACGGCGAATTCTCCGGCACGCATGTTGTCGATGGTGCCATCGTTTTCAAAGACACGACACGCATGGTGGAGTTGTTCAGAGAAACAGATCTGCGCATCCGGGGGCGGCACAATGTAGCAAATGCCATGAGTGCAGCTCTGGCAGCCTTTTTGTACGGTATCTCACCAGATGCTGTTCGCAGGGCCGTGAGGGCCTTCAATGGACTGCCTCACCGACTGGAGTACGTTGCAACAGTGGGTGGCGTGACGTTCGTTAACGACTCCAAGGCAACGACTCCAGAATCGGTTATGACAGCAGCTGATGCCATGACTGGACCATATGTAGTCATTCTGGGTGGCAGTTCAAAGGGCGTCTCATTCGACAAGATGGCGCGACATCTGACCGAAGACAGGAATCTGGTGTCGGCAATCGTGATGGGCGCGACCGGCCCGGCTATTGAGGATGCGCTACGCAAGGCCGGCATGAAGACGATTGTCCGCGTCGAATCACTTGAGGACGCTGTCAGCAATGGAGTGCCACTCCTTTCTGGAGGTGGTACGCTGCTTCTGTCTCCTGCTTGTGCCAGTTTCGACATGTTCAGGGATTTTGAGCAGCGCGGCGACCGGTTCAGGGAGATCGTTCAGGACCGTTGGGGCGTTGTCACGCGGTGAGGCGTATACTTGTTCTGGTCACCATACTGCTCTGCCTGGGGGTACTGCAGAACTATAGCATCACCGTCAGTCTCAGCGCTGCGCGAGGTCAATTGGTGGCTGTTACTCCGAGTGTCGTCAAGCAGGCAATTATCGTCTGTGTCGGAGTCTTCGCCTACTGGTTTTGCTCGCGGTTCAAGTACATGCGCTGGGCAGACATTTCAGAGTTCCTGACGTATAGTCTTGGAGCGTTCCTGGTCGCCGTTCTCATTCCCGGCATCGGCAGGAGTGTCAATGGTTCCAGCCGGTGGATCGGAACGAGTTCTATTGGCTTGCAGCCATCTCAGGCAGTTGTTCTGGTCGTGCCTCTTCTCGCCGCCAAACTCTTCAGCGGAAAGTACCTGAACGAGTATGACCATCGATACTACAACACGTTTCTGCTATTCGTGCTCGGGTTCACGGGCCTGGTCGCATTGGAACCCGACTTTGGCACTGCCTTCGTCATTGCTGGATCCTCAATCGCTATCCTGCTGGCCGTCGGTGCTCCGATAGGCTACTGGATCAGCCGGACGGCTGCCCTGGGCGCGCTGGCTCTGATTGCGGTGAACGTGAAAGCTTCCTGGAAAGTCAGGATGACCTCGTTCATCAACCCGTTGGCAGCCGATAAGGCCAAAGGCGTCGCCTATCAACTGGTGAACTCCATGTTTGCTGTCGCGAGAGGTGGAGTGCTGGGGCGGGGTTTCATGCGGAGCGTCCAGAAGTTCGTTCACTTCCCCGCCCAGGAGAATGACTTTGTCTTCGCGATATTCTCGGAGGAGTTTGGGCTTATTGGCGTGACCATCGTGCTGGGCATTTATCTGTGGATCGTCTTCGACCTGTTCAGGCTTGCCTCGAGGTCCTCTGAGCCGTTTGCCCGAGTTTATGTCATGGGGCTCGGCATATTCCTCGCCGTGCAGGCGTTTGTCAACATCGGTGTCGTTGTCGGACTACTTCCTACGACGGGAGTTCCGCTGCCTTTCTTCAGTCAGGGGGGCAATCACATCGTCTTCGAGATGGCCGCGCTTGGCATCGCGGCAGCTATTTCCCGGAGTCCGGAGGCCGCCTGATGCACTACGTTGTCGCTGGAGGAGGAACAGGGGGACATATCTATCCCGCAGTCGCAATTGCTGAACGCCTGTTGGACAGGGGAACCGTCACCATGCTGGCGCGATCCGGCAGCATGGAGGAACGCGTTTTCCTCTCTCAGGGTTTTGACGTCAGAACTGTCTGTTCTGCCCCGCTTCTGTATACGCCCAGGTCGTTGTGGCGCCTTGCACGTGCAACTCGAGGCGGAGTGAGAGCGGCCCGGCGTGTCATGACGGACGCCCATGTGGATGCTTTCGTTGGTACCGGCGGGTACGTATCGGTGCCAGGAATCCTGGCTGCGCAGATGAGTGGGGTCCCCATATACCTTCTGGAACAGAATACCGTCATGGGGAGGGCGAATCGACTGTTCTGCCATCGTGCGCGGCACGTGTTCCTGGGGTTTCCTGTTGAAGGGGTTTCCGGTCCACGGTTCACCGTCACCGGAAACCCTCTGCGGCGCAAGGTTTATGCGGCACTGACGGAGTGCCGGCTCAGTAGACCCCTTCGCCGGGGGCTGCTGTTTATCGGAGGTAGTGGCGGGGCTAGCTTCATCAACGAACTATTCCTGCGGACAATAAGGGAGCTGGAAAGCAGAGGCCGCGAAGTTCCAGTAACTGTGGTGACCGGAACTGACGACTATGTGAGGATTTGTGATGCGGTGGATGAGATGTCTCTGCGGCACGTCAGTCCTGTCATCGTCTCCTATGAGGACCATATGGAGCGACTCTATGGGCAGGCTCGTGTAGCGGTGACGCGAGGCGGTGCACTTGCGCTTACGGAGCTTGCGGTCGGAGGCATCTATGCCGTCGTCATTCCCTATCCCTTCGCTGTTGCCCGACATCAGTCCGAGAACGCAACATATCTCGAGAGCCTTGGCCTCGGTATACGCATTGAGCAGCAGTCATTGCAGTTTGGCAGGTACCTGTTCATCGTGGAGAAAGCGCTGGGTGATGAAGCAGGGCGAGCCTTTCCTGCTTCCAGCTTTTTTGGAAGTGATGCTGGGGACGTCATAACGCGCACCATCGAAGAGGAGTGTTCACATGACTGAACTCCTGCAGCCTGGAAGACCTTTTTTTCTGGCTGGCATCTGTGGCGCCGGGATGAGTTCACTGGCCATGCTGCTGCGCAGCATGGGCATGGATGTGCGGGGCTCAGACATCGCGAATGACGGTCTCGAGGCTGAACGGTTGACCTCGCTGGGTATCCGGGTGATGTCCGAAGCTGAAGCATCTGGTGCGCTTCGTCGTGACGAAGTTCTGGTGCTGTCGTCGGCAATTCGCCCGGACAATGTGGTGCTCATGGCTGCAGGGAGGATCAGAGCGGACGTTCTCCACCGAACAGACGTCTTGTCTGCCATCGCATCACAGTATTTTCTGATAGCCGTTGCTGGCACACACGGCAAGACCACGACGACTGGAATGATTGGATACGTGCTGGCAAGACAGGGCTTTGCTCCAACCATCTGTGTGGGAGGGCACATCACAGGATTTGACGGAGCCTTTCCCTCTGAAGGGAGGCAGCGAAAGCAGATTCAGGGACGCCCGATCATGGTCCTGGAAACTGATGAATCGGACGCATCATTCCTGAAGTTCTATCCAGACGTAGCTGTACTAACGAACATCGACAACGATCATCTGGGGGCTTATGGAGACAAGTTCTCCAACCTTGTCGGCGCATTCGCCCGGTTTTCCCAGCAGTGCGCTGAGCGAGGCGGTCTGATCATTGGGTGTGGCGACGACAGGGATGTAGCGAGGATCGCGCAGGCTCTGCCACGGCATGTCCTGTATGGTCAGGAGGCGTCAAATCAGGTGCAGATGGGCTACCATTTCCGCAGCAACACGGCAACGGTCGCCAGAGAAGGCATGGAGCAACCATTTGCCATGCAACGAGGAGACGAGAAGAACTATCTCAATGCTGTTGCCGCTTGCCTGGCGTGCGAGGCGGTCGGGGCCACACTTGCAGACGCATTGCATGTTCTGGAAGGTTTTCCGGGTATGGAGCGGCGGATGCAGGTCCTGACAGACCATGACGGAACGGTCGTCCTTACAGACCATGCCGACCACCCCACGGAGATCAGAGCGACCCTGCAGGCTGTCTCGGCACGGTATCCCGGAAGACCACTTACCCTCGTCCTCCAGCCGCACCGTTTCTCCCGTGTGAGCATGTGCCTTGGGGAATATGGACCCGCGCTGGCTGGAGTCTCGCGGATCGTGCTGCTCGATATTTTCCCGGCTGGAGAGACGGCGGAGTGTCCGGAAGAGTTGAACCAGAGGCTTCGAGAGAGCGTGAAGACAGCAGTCGGCGACTCATTGGTACCCCAGATACCCGTGGACCAGATGCTCGAGGACTTGCGGGGGGTGGCCACCCCGGGCGACGTTGTACTATTTATGGGCCCTGGTGACGTGAACAAGCTTGGCCTGCGGTTTTGTGGCTTGCTGACGAGCGACAATACGGTACAATGTCAAACTGCTGGGCCTCTTGAGGGACGCATAAAGCAGGAGAACGACTGATGGTGAATTCCGTTATAGACAAGTTCAGACGTCACGTCGAGCAACGGGTCCTGACGAAGGAACCGCTCTCGTCCTATACGTCGTTTCGTATCGGCGGTCCGGCTGAGTACCTCTACACGCCATGTGGTGAGGAGGACCTGGTTTGCGCACTACGTGCTGCCAGAGCTCTCAAGGTGCCGACCACGGTTCTCGGCAACGGAACGAATGTTCTCGTCTCCGATCGTGGTGTCGAGGGTCTGGTCGTGAGGCTCATGGAGACCTCGCTTCAGCCATTCATGGAGAAAGGACTGGTGCTTGCTCGTGCCCCGATGCCACTGTCCTCTCTCCTGGACTTTGCCATACATCAGGACCTGTCTGGACTGGAATATCTCGTCAGCATACCTGGTACTGTTGGAGGGGCCGTCTACATGAACGCTGGTTCGTTCTCTCAGGCCATAAGCACTCACCTGGCGTATGTAGAAGTTCTTGATCGTAGCCTTGAGTATGTCGTGAAGAAGCATGAAGATGTCGATTTTGACTACCGTTATAGCGAGTTTCAGGAGAGCGGGGCTATCATTCTGGGTGCTGCATTTGACCTTGAGGCTGGCGATGGAGCGACAATCCGGTCGACAGCGGCACGTATCCGCTCCGAAAAGCATGCCAAACAATCCTGGGAACACCCGAATGCGGGAAGTATCTTCACGAATCCTCCAACGACCTATGCCGGCAAGTTGATAGAGGAAGCTGGGTGTAAGGGTCTCCAAGTGGGGCAGGCGCAGGTGTCAATCAAGCATGCAAACTTCATCGTCAATCTGGGGGGAGCAACCGCACTTGATGTTGCCCGTCTTATGGATATTGTCGTACAGAGAGTCTATGCACGCTTCAACGTGCGCTTGTCGCCCGAGATCAGGCTGCTCGGTGACTTCTCCTAGGAGGCAGTACGTGAGAATCAAGGATGAGTTCCTCGGTTCATGAAGCTACTGTGGCGCATGGGTCTGGTTGCTTTGGCCGTCTTGTTGGTCTACTGGTTCAGCGTACCAGCGACTCGTGTACGCGTTCATGCAGACTCCTGGGAAGCTCCTATCGTGGACCAGGTCTGGCCTAGTCGGCCTCAGGGTCTTCTCATGCTCCTCAACAGGGCTTCGGTCGTCGACAGACTGGAGGGACTCCCCGTTTCTGACGTGACTATCGAGCGGGAGCGACCTTGGAACGCTACTGTCAGTGTGGACATAGCTGACCCCGATGTGGTGATCAGGCAAGGGAACAAGCTGGCTGCTGTGTTCCTGCAGACGGGGACAGCCTATACCATTACAAAGGCATCGAAATCGTGGAATGTCGTTGACGTAAGCGGTTTCCCACCTATATCCCCGGCTTTTCTGTCCACCTCACTCGAATATGCGCCGCTATGTTGCCTATTGATGCAACATCGGAACGAGTTGGCCATCATGGGCATGTCACTGTCCTCGTCGATGGGACTTTCCGTACGATTGAAAGACGGCAAGACGCTGCTCCTTGGTGACAGCGCGAACGGTGCTTCAAAGATCGAACGAGGGATCGCTGTCCTTGGCATGCCTGCACTCAAGGAGAAGAAAGTAACCATCGACCTGCGGTTCGACGGCCAGGCCGTCATCCCGGAGACACCATGATCAGGCGTGGAAGAACCGGGGGCGTTTTCCTCGTCGCGCTGTTTGTCATGGTTTCCGGATTCGGATATTTACTGGCTGTCCAGTTCGAGCCGACGGTGAACAAGGCCTACGTCGTTCCTGCTCAGAATGTCGAGTTGGTCGAAATCATGAAGGGACTCGAAAGCGAGAATGATGGCGCTGCTCAGCGGATTGTCGATCTTCGGGAACAGCTGGGAGAGCTTGAGAGCAGGGGTGCTGCCACGAGCGACGAGGTGCGTGTCCTCACGCAGCAGTTGGGAGAGCTCAGAGAAAGAGCGGGGCTTGCCGAGGCGACGGGTCCCGGTGTCATCGTGACATTAAGTGATAGTTCCCGTACCCCCACACTCTCCGATGATCCGAACTACTTCGTCATCCACGATGGGTATCTCCGCAGTATCGTGAATCTCATGCGAAGATACGGCGCCACGGCGATTGCCGTCAACGACCAGCGCGTTCTTGGAAACAGCCCTATCGTTTGTGCTGGCCCCATTATTCTTGTAAATTCGAGCAGGATGTCGCCACCCTATGTGATTACTGCGCTGGGGAACTCCGACATGCTCGCCGACAGCATTTCTCAAGACGTCTTTTTCCGAGTGCTGGAGATGTATCGCGATCAGTTTGAGATTACGTGCTCGCTTGAGAAGAAAACGTCTGTGAGTGTCCCGGCGTCGTTGGACAATGCTGCGTTCAAGTACGCAGTGGGTGCGAAATGAAGAGGACTGGGCAGTCGCCCTGGCAGTCGACAATACTGATCTTCTTCTTTATCAGTTTCTTTGTCGGTTTCCTCCTCCCCGGGCAGGCACGCGTTGTCCGCGAGATGAAGCAGACCTACCAGAACCAGGACCCGAAGGATCTCATTCGTGTTATCAAAGACCTCCAACAACGCAAACAGGACCTCCTTGTCGAGGAGACCGACGTGTCGCAGAAAGTCACGCAGTACCTTCGTGCTTCTGATGATACGGCTGCACAAGTGAGCCAGTTGCAGCACGAAGCCACTGTGTTGAGCCAGAGAACTGGGGCTGTCCCGCTCGCGGGTCCTGGCATCCGGATCACAATACGAGAGCAATCATCGGGGGTTTCACCGTCCATGCTGGCCGATGAGGACCTGCTCCTCCTTTTGAATGATCTCTGGGCATCGGGAGCCGAAGTCATATCGTTGAACGGCATACGCCTATCCGACTCGAGTTCCGTATACAGGGCGGGTCTCAACGTTCGCGTGGGTGGAAAGGTGACGCGGATGCCGCTGGTCGTGGATGCGATCGGCGATACAGAGAACATGTCCAAGGGACTGCAGATTCCCGGAGGCGTACTCGACTTGTTGAACCTGCGGCGCATTGGTGCTATAGTTCAAAAAGTCAACCTGCTTAGAATCAGCGACTAGGGGAGGAAAACGGATATCCATGGTTGGCTTCGTAACAGTGTGCGGACTCGTAGTTGGTATCATCATCGGGGTTCTTCGCCCCGTGCACATCCCGGCCGTGTATTCCAAGTACGTGGGGTTGGCTCTTCTGGCTGGTATGGATTCCATCCTTGGCGGCATCAAGGGCTACCTGAAGGACACCTTCGACGCGACAGTATTCTTTTCGGGTTTCCTGATCAACAGTCTTGTTGCAGCGCTCCTGGGGTATCTCGGTGATCAGCTGGGCATCGATCTTTACCTTGCGGCAGTCGTTGTGTTTGGAAGCAGAATGTACCAGAATATCGCAATCATCCGGCGCGTTCTCTTGAAGAAGGAGGCATGATGGCTGGCCAGCAAAGAATTGTCAGTGTACTCGATATTGGAAGTACCAGGGTCAAGATGTTGATAGCTTCGGCGACAGGAGATATCCTCGACTCCATTCTCGGCGTGGGCACGGCTCCGTGCAGCAGCCTGAAGCGTGGCGTGGTCGTGGACATGGAAGGTGTGACGCAGGCCATTCAGACGGCACGCGACGAAGCAGAACGGATGAGCAGCTACTCCGTCTCGTCGGTCATCGTGAACGTGGGTGGTACTCATATCACCGGATTGGTGAACCGCGGTCTTGTTGCAATATCCCGACCCGGACGCGAGATACAGAAGGACGATGTGGATCGCGTGTGGGAGTCTGCCAAAGCTGTTCTGCTGGGACCAAATCAGGAGATCATCCACGTGATCCCGCGCCAGTACCTCGTGGATGGGCAGGAAGGCATCAAGGACCCGTTGAGAATGTCGGGCATCCGTCTTGAGTTCGAGGCATTCATCGTCACCGGACAGTCGACGATTTTGGACAATCTTCGACGTTGTGTAACAGAATCCGGGCTCAAGGTGGACAGGCTTGTGCTCGAAGGTCTGGCGTCAGCTAACGCCGTCCTCTCATCGGAAGAGAAGGAAATCGGCGTCGCCTGTGTCGACATCGGAGGAGACACGACGGATCTGGCCGTCTTCACAGGAGGAAGCCTGAGCTATGTTGCTGTTCTGCCCATAGGTGGTCGCCATGTGACGATGGACCTTGCCATGATGCTGAAGACGAGCCTTAATGTTGCTGAAGAGCTCAAGGTGGCGTACGGTTCCGTGGACGCGAGCAGGGGAAAGGACTTCCAGGATAGCCAGGTGAGTTATTCGACAGCATCGGGTGATGGTGTTCTTGCGACAACGAAGTCATATATCAGCGATGTCGTGACGTCTCGCGTTGAGGAAATAGCTGAAGCCGTGAAGCTGGAACTGGTGCACTCCAGTTACAACAACATGCTTCCGGCCGGCCTTGTCTTGACTGGAGGGACGGCCATGGTGGGCCACATCACAGACAAGTTCTCTGAGATCAGCGGACTTCGAGCCCGAGTGGGACAGCCAACAGTCGACGATGTTGTTTTCAGCTCGTTCAAGAATCCCAGCTTCTCGACATCAGTCGGGTTGCTCGAACTCGGCATCCACAGCGATGGTGCCGGAGTTCAGAAGAAGAAGCGCGCATTCAAAGGCCTGAGCGGCTTGTTCAAGGGCCTTGACCTGTTCGACTAAGACATACTGACGGGGAGGGAAATCCACTATGGATGATCGACTGGATCCCTGGGGAAGCTCGAATGTAAGCATCAGGGTGATCGGCGTGGGCGGTGGGGGTGGCAATGCCGTCAATCGGATGGTGGGGGATTTTCCTTCCGGCGTCGATTTCGTGAGCGTCAACACCGACACGCAGGTTCTGCGATACAGTCGGGCAGAAAGCAAGATTCAGATTGGGGCAAAGGTTGCTCGAGGGATGGGCGCGGGCGCTGACCCTGAGATCGGGAGAAAAGCAGCAGAAGAAAGCAGAGAGATGCTCAAAGAAGCAATTACCGGCTCCTCTCTCCTGTTCATAACTGCCGGCATGGGCGGAGGCACGGGTACGGGCGGTTGTCCCGTCCTGGCGAAAGTGGCTCGTGAACTGGGCATCCTCACCATTGCAATTGTTACCAAGCCGTTCAACTTTGAGGGCCCTCAGCGATCCAAGGTCGCATCGGATGGCATCAAGGAGCTTCGTGACAGTGTTGATGGATTGGTCGTCATTCCAAACCAGCGACTGTTCAAGCTGGAGGAAGGGAAGATTACCATCAGCAATGCGTTCCGCAAAGCGGACGAGGTCCTGAAGAAGGCGGTCCAGGGCATTACCGAGCTCATCCGGACACCCGGCATCATCAACCTCGATTTTGCCGATCTCAAGAACGTCCTGACCTCGACTCCTTCTGGAGAGCTTTCCAGCGGAGCAGACGGCAGTATCTGGATAGGCATGGGAACCGGCAAGGGCGACGAACGTGCGGAAAAGGCTATCAGAGCCGCCACCAACTACGAGCTTCTCGAGTATTCGATGCAGGGCGCCACCGGACTTATCTATAACGTCATTGGCCACGAGATTTCCATGGAAGAGATGGATATCATCTCGACCGCCATTCAGTCGAGTGCATCAAAGGATGCCAAGATCATCTTCGGTCTGGCTGATCCTTTCGACGAAGTACTGGGTGAATCTGGCGAACCCAACGATGAGATTCGTATCACGGTGGTGGCATCCGGGATGCAGCCTCAGAAGGCCGAAGCGGAGCAGGAGAAGAAGATTCTCAAGGAATTCAAGGTCGAGGAAGTCGAGCTCCCCGCCATACTGCGCAAGGGGCCGCCTCGCGGCTTCTAGCGCCGAATGTGGGCTCGATAGCTGAGCGCCTCGCGGAAGTTCGCGAGCGAGCCTGTATGTCGTATCGCCGGCGGGCTGGTCAGCCCGGCGAACCGCATATTGTCTGCGTGACGAAGACACAACCCCTTCCCCGGATCCTCGAAGCCATTGATGCAGGGGCGACCGAAATCGGTGAGAACTACCTGCAGGAAGCCATTCGCAAGGACGTCTTCGCTCTGTGTGAGAGTCGCGGGGTGACTGTCCGGTACATCGGTCGACTCCAGTCGAACAAGTACAACGCCATCCTCCGAGTGTTCGACGCGGTCGATTCCGCAGGACCAGAACTCCTCGAACATCTGCACGGCACCCAGGATCGCGAGGCACAGAGGGTGCGCACGTTCCTGCTGGAGGTGAATGCCGGTGAAGAATCGCAGAAGGGCGGGCTGACTATACGTCAGATTCGTGAGCTTGCCGCCGCCGGTACTCCCTGGTTGCACGAGATCTCCGGATTGATGGCAGTAGTCCCCTTACAAGCAACAATGCAAATGCGGGCGATACTATTCCAATCTGTCAGCCTGTTGTTTCACGAACTCGCGAGAGACCTGGGTTCGTCACGTGTCACGTTGTTATCCATGGGAACTTCCGACGACTTTGAACTGGCAATCGAGCAAGGTTCGAACATGATACGTGTGGGTACGGGCATTTTCGGACCCCGCTCATCTTCTCAGGTGTAACCAATTGCTCATGAGCGCAGTTTTTGGGGTTGGATTAGCCGCGGGCGCATTCTACGCCGCGTTATTCCTGGAGCCCATGCCAGCAGGTCGCGAAGGTCGTTGAATTGACACTCTGAGCCGACCGTGGTATAACGTTGCGACGGGTAAGTACCTAGTCGGCTCGGTGGATAGCGACGTTGGGCGATTGCCTGCTTTGGGGTCTCTGGTGCTGGTTCTGGATACACAGCTGTGGCCTGTAGATAGACGGCCATATTGGAGGGAGGTGTGTCTTACTGAAAAGCACGCGAAAGGAGTTTTGCATGTTCTGCATTCATTCTAGGAAGGAGTATGCGATGAAGACAGTTCTATTTCTGGTTTTGGCAGTTGCCCTCATGGCTGCGGTGCTTACCCCCGTTGCCATCGCACGTGCCGCCAGCTGGAAGTGGAACGCCGACAAGATCCAGCGCACCCTTCCCGATGGTACAGCCGCCGTCCTGAAGATCCTGTATTCGCAGGGCGTTTATTCCGACGAGGTCCGCAAGGGTCTCAAGAGCTACGATCACTTCTTCTCCGCCACCATCTACAACAACTGGAACATCCAGTCCTGGTATTGGTGGAAACAGGTACGATGACCAGGTCTGTCGACTCCGTGACCATGGAGTCTGAGGACCTGTAGATTCGATTCATCGGCTCCCATGTTTCCGCAGAGAGACGTGAGAGATAGCCGAAAGGAGTCTTCACCAACATGAGAGATTACATAATCCGGCGTGTTCTGGGCATGATCCCGCTCATCCTGATCGTGATGATCGTGTCTTTTGGCATCTTCTCCCTCGTGCCAAGTCCATTCGCGGCTCTGAGCGAGAACCCGCGAATCAAGAAGGCCGACATCCAGCGCCTCAAACATGCCTGGGGGTTCGACCTTAAGTGGTACCTGAGGTTCTTCAAGTGGTTCAGTGGCGTCATTCGTGGGGACTGGGGCCCCTCTCTCCTGTACCCTGGCTCTATGGCTCGTGACGTCATCGCAAGAGCGTTGCCTGTGACTGTGCGGCTCATGGGGATTGAATTCCTGGTGTCTCTTGTTATCGCTCTCCCCATCGGCATTATCTCTGCTGTGAAGCAATACTCGGTGACGGACTACGTTGTTACGGTCATCAGCTTTCTAGGCATGTCCATGCCCTCGTTCTGGTTGGGGTTGATGATGATGATGCTGTTCAGCGTCGTTCTCAAACGACCTGACGGGATAACACCCTTGCTGCCTGCGGGAGGGATCATTACCCCTGGACTGGAAGATGCTTCGTTCTGGGTCAAGTTCGGTGACCGGGCGCAGTATCTCGTGCTTCCCGTCTTCGTCCTGTCCTTCATCTCGATAGGTGGCTACGCGCGCTACATGCGGTCCTCCATGCTCGAGGTCATTCGTCAGGACTACATCCGTACGGCTCGTGCCAAGGGTGTGCCTGAGCGTTCCGTCGTCAACAAACATGCGCTGCGCAACGCAATGATCCCGATCGTGACCTTGGTAGCGTTGTCGATGCCCGGTATTGTCGGCGGGGCAGCCATCACAGAGACGATTTTCAACATTCCAGGAATGGGAAGGCTTATCATTGCGGCAGAAATCAAGGCTGACTATCCTACGGCCATGATTGGCCTTTTGCTCATCAGCGTCCTTGTCATCGTCTTCAACCTAGTGGCAGATATCGTATATGCGTGGGTGGATCCGCGCATCAAGTACAGTTAGGTGGGAGGGCATGGCTATGGCTGAGAAGGTTATAGAAGCAAAGAAGAAGGGCCAGAAGAAGTCCTCTGAGGACTACACCTACGTTGGCATGGTGTTTCACCGTCTGACGCGCCACAAGCTGGCCATGGTCGGTGCATTCATGCTGATCTTCATCTTGTTGTTCGTGTTTGTGGGCCCGCTGGTGTGGCGTGCTAATCCCAACGAGCAGATCGAGGGTCTCGAAGGCATGTTCAACGTGCCGTCGCGCGCCCATCCCATGGGCACCGACGATTATGGCCGCGACGTGCTGGCTCGCATGTTCTTTGGAGGGCGCATCTCGCTGTTCATCGGATTCATCTCGGCCATTACCTCGACACTCATCGGAGCCCTGGTTGGGCTTGTTGCGGGCTACTATGGCGGATGGGCAGACGACCTCCTTATGAGGTTCACGGACGCCATGCTGTCCATCCCGACATTCCCGCTGCTGATAGCTCTGGCGAGCGTCCTTGGAAAGGGCGTATGGCAGATCATCCTGGTCATCGTCATCTTTGGGTGGATGGTAGATGCGCGTCTTGTACGCGGTCTGGTTCTCTCGCTCAAGGAGCAGGAATACGTCGAGGCGGCCCATGCGATTGGCGCCAGCGCCAACAGGATCATGTGGCGGCACCTGTTCCCGAATACGCTGGCAGTCCTCATCGTATCCACGACAATCGGAATCGGTGGTGCCATCATCTATGAAGCCTCCATCAGCTTCCTGGGGTTTGGCGTTCAGGCCCCCTTCGCCAGTTGGGGAAATATGCTGCAGAACGCCCAACAGTTCATCTGGAATTCGCCCCGACTGATCATCTACCCCGGCCTGGCTATCTTCATGACTGTTCTTGGATTCAACTTCTTCGGAGATGGACTTCGCGATGCCATCGATCCGAAACTGAAACTGTAAGGGGGGTTCCGTGGACAACCGAGAAGTACTTGTTGATATCAAAAATCTACGCACGTTCTTCTATACCGAGGACGGAGTTGTCCCAGCTGTAGACGGGATTGACCTGACCATTCACCGGGGAGAGGTTGTAGGCTTGGTGGGTGAGTCTGGTTGTGGAAAATCCGTTACAGCCCTCTCGATCCTGCGTCTCATTCCCAATCCTCCTGGCAAGATCATCGGAGGCGAGATCTTCTTCCATGGGCAAGACCTTCTCAAGAAGAATGAAGAAGAGATGCGCATGATACGTGGCGACAAGATCTCCATGATCTTTCAGGAACCCATGACGTCGCTCAATCCCGTCTACACGATTGGTGACCAGATCAGTGAAGCTATTACCCTGCATCAGAAGATCGATGGCGCTGAGTCGAAGAAGCGTACGATCGAGATGATTCACCTGGTCGGCATCCCCGAGCCCGAACGCCGCTTCAGCCAGTACCCTCATGAGATGAGTGGTGGCATGCGTCAGCGGGTCATGATCGCCATGGCACTGTCTTCGAACCCTGAGCTCCTGATCTCTGATGAAGCCACGACGGCGCTAGATGTCACCATCCAGGCACAGATTCTTGACCTGATGCGTGGACTGCAGAAGAAACTGGGTATGGCCATTCTCATTATCACCCACAACCTCGCCGTCGTCGCCGAAATGGCAGAAACCATCTCCATCGCCTATGCCGGCAAGATTGTCGAGAGCGCGTCTGCCAAAGAGACCTTCAAGTCTCCGCGTCATCCGTACACGTACGGTCTGCTGCAGTCCATTCCGAAATTCACGGAGAAGAAGACCAACGAACCACTGCCTGCCATCGAGGGCATGGTCCCCTCCCCATACCATATGCCCAAGGGCTGTCGTTTCAACCCGCGCTGCCCGTTTGCGACGGAGAAGTGCAGAGAGGAAGAGCCAGAGATTCTTGAGCTTACGCCCGGTCATCTGGTACGCTGCTTCTATCCCATCGAGTCATAGGCAGAGAGGAGAAATGACCATGGCAACCAGACTCGTAGAAGTCCAGAACCTCAAGAAGTGGTTCCCCATCAAGGGAGGAGTCTTCGCAACGACTGTCGCCTCAGTCAGGGCTGTGGACGAGGTGAGTTTCTTCATCGATCAGGGTGAGACTCTGAGCTTGGTGGGAGAATCCGGATCGGGCAAGACGACCACCGGACGCACCATGCTGAAGCTGTTGCAGCCCACTAGCGGGAAGATCATCTACAAGGGGAAGGACATCACCAACCTTACTCCGAACCAGATGCGACCCCTCCGTCGGAACATGCAGATCATGTTCCAGGACCCGTACGGTTCACTGAACCCACGAATGCCTGTGGGCGATATCATTCAAGAACCTCTGGATGTGCATAGCATCGGCACCCGCAAGGAACGCAGACAGGCCGTCGCCACCATGATGGAGACTGTGGGCCTGCGTCCTGAGTACGAAAAGCGCTATCCTCATGAGTTCTCCGGTGGTCAGCGTCAGCGTATCGGGGTCGCCCGCGCACTTGTTATCAATCCAGAACTGCTTGTCCTGGATGAACCCATCTCGGCCTTGGATGTGTCGATTCAGTCGCAGATCATCAACTTGCTCCAGGAGCTACAGCAAAGGCTGAACCTCACCTACCTCTTCATTGCTCACGATCTTGCTGTTGTACGCCACATGTCCGATCGTGTGGCGGTCATGTACCTCGGCAAAATCGTAGAGACCGCCGACAACGACGAACTGTTCGACCACCCCCTTCACCCGTATACACAGGCTCTTCTCTCGGCAGTGCCGGTGCCTGACCCCGAGGTGAAACGCGAACGCATCATTCTCCAGGGCGACGTGCCGTCGCCGGTGAACCCTCCGTCCGGCTGCCACTTTCGCACGCGGTGTCCCTACGCGATGCCCATCTGCAAAGAGCAGGAACCTCTCGTTATTGAGGTTGCTCCGGGGCACACGGTTGCTTGTCACTTGCTGACGAAGAAGTAAGGGCGACAGACGTGCAGACGTGCTGGGCCGCCTGTCCCCGGTTGTTGGGATGGACGGCCCAGTTGCGTTTGCGAGGAGACACCTTGCGGATCAACGTACGGGTAATTCCAGGCAGCAGCAGATCGGACGTGGAACCGGGAGACCCCTGGCGTGTCCACGTGCATGCCAGGCCTGCAGAAGGCAAGGCAAATGAGGAGCTCGTGCAGATCCTCAGTCGTCACTTTGGCGTAGCTCGCTCTTCCGTTCGCATCCTGAGCGGGCACACATCGAGAAGCAAGACCGTGGAAATCGGTCTGGAAGGCACTGCGATGGTTGAAGGAACATGATGAACAGGCCGAGTGCTTCTTTTCGCTGGTCGGTTCTTGTTACCCTCATGATCCTGGCAGATCAGGGCACCAAATGGTTGGCACGGCGGTTTCTTTTCCAGCATGCCGTCACGGCAGGTCCGCTGGGGCTGGTCCTGACGATGAACAAGGGAGTCGCGTTCGGACTCTTTGGAGGGTGGCAGTGGGTCGTGCCAGTGAACGCAGTGCTCGGTATTGGCGTCTGCGCCGCCGCTATCGCAGCATTGCACCGGGGAGACCGAGGGCTGGCGCATGGTTTGTTCCTCGTCTTCGCTGGGTTTGCAGGCAATTTCATCGACCGCGTCATGGCCGGACAGGTAACCGATTTTGTGTGGGTGCGTGGCTGGTCCGTGTTCAACGTAGCCGACTGTCTCGTGACCACGGGAGCAATTCTGTGTGGCCTTGCACTATTGTTTCCCAATCGATGGGGCTTTCATGCATGAGTTGAGGCTGGGGTCGGTCGTGGTTCCGGTCCTGTATATCGATGAAGACATCATTGCGGTGAACAAGCCTGCAGGACTGCCCGTGTTTACTGCGCCTGGAAAGACGGCCGGGACGCTGACAGAAGTAGCCTTGGCAAGTGGAGTTTCGTTATATGGGGGAGAGGGTGTCGAATTGCCTGGAGTCGTGCATCGGCTCGACAAGGACACGAGCGGCGTGATGGTCCTGGCCCGTTCTCAAGCCGGGTGGAGCTGCTTCAAGCGACAACTGGGCAACCATGATGCGCAGAAACAGTATCTTGCGTTGGTTTGGGGAACATTTGCGGAGAAGAGTGGGCGAATCGACGTGCCAATTGGGGCAGTTCATTCCCGAGGACTCCTTCTTCGACAAGCCGACAGTTCAGGTCGACCTTCCACGACTGACTTCGAGGTCATCCAGCATTTTGGCAACGAGGCATCTCTCCTTCGGATACGCATCGAGACGGGGAGGACGCATCAGATACGCGTTCACTGCTCGTACATTGGACATCCGGTACTCGGAGACTATACTTATGGATACAGGGTGCAGCGTAACGTTGTCATAGAGCGGCAGATGCTTCATGCATTTGCGCTATCGTTTGTTGCGCCGAGTTCGGGAGTCCAGGTGCGGGTCGTGGCACCACTTCCTCAGGACTTCATCTCTGTGCTTGGAGTGCTTGCGCGGTAAACATGGACAACAAACCCGGAGTGATCGTCGCCAATAAACGGATTCAGCACAACTTCAAGACGTTTGAACGCCTGGAGGCTGGCATAGAACTGCGTGGCTGGGAAGTGAAGGCCGTGCGTTCGAGGACATTCGCTTTTGGAGACTCGTACTGCCGGTTCTACGGTCGCGAGCTCTACCTCGTGCAGATGTCCGTAGGGCCCTACGCTTTTGCGCACACAACCGACGAGGAACTCAAACGTCGCAGAAGGCTCCTTGTCCACCGCCGCGAGCTTATCAGGATTGCATCTTTCATCAGTCAGCAGGGACTGACGGTTGTGCCCGCCTCGCTTTCTTTTTCGGAGGGTGGGTTCATCAAGGTCGATCTGGCTGTCGGCAAATTCCTGGCAACCAAGGGGTCTCGTGAAACTTCTGAGAGACGACGAGTGGACCGTGAGATAAGGGGGTACGTGCGTTGAGCAGAAAGATGATTGCTGTGTTCATCGTACTGGTTCTTTTCCTCGGTGCCATTGTCGGGATGGTGCGGGGTGACACGACAGCAGCCGTGACGATCCCGGGTGAGGCTAACATCCGGTCGGGAGCCGGCACGACGTTCAGCGTGATTCGGGTCGCACACAAGGGAGAAAAATTCGAGGCTGTCGGTTCCTCCAAAGACACTTCAGGACGGACCTGGTACAAGATAGCCGTGGGAACCTCGTTCGGATTCGTGGCAGGCTGGCTCGTGACCTATGCTCCGGCCACTACGTCGCCAGCCAGCCCAGCCGTCTCGAAACCGGTGCCTGCAAAGGCGGAACCGACTGCATCTGCCCAGCCCTTTTCGACTCGCTACGCTGTCGTCGTGGAAGACGGCACATCACTGCGAAGTGGTGCGGGGACAGCCTTCGCGCGCCTGACGACTATGAAGTCACGTACGTCCTTGCGCATTCTGTCAGAATCCAAAGACGCTGGCGGCAAGATCTGGTATAAGGTGGACTGTTCGTCCCTCAAAATAAAGCAGACTAGTGGTTACGTCGCGTCGTGGGTCGTAAAAGTCCAGACAGTTCAGCCTCCTCCGTCCACTCCAGCGACGTTCGTGGCATCGTCCCTTCTGGCTCTCTGGAAGCCGAAGCTTCCGTTCCCGACGAAGACGGTGGACGTATCGAACCTTCGCTCTGGACCTTCAGTCACGTACGACCGCATTGGCGTCCTGTCCTCCGGGACGAGCCTTCTGATCACCGGCTACTCCATGAACGAACAGAAGGAGACCTGGTGCCGCGTGACCGCAGCTGAGAAGACGGGATGGGTCTACGCGCCGTTACTTAGCTCCTGGGAGAAAGTCCCGAGCAGTCTTGTCGCGGCAACGGTAGGGAAGAGTCTCACTTCGGTGGGTCCATCAGCACAACTGGTGACGTCGCCGTTCGCAGAGGGGACTGACGGGTCGCTTGCTGCGAAGGGCAAACTCATTGTCGGTGTCGCTACGGACGGCAGGCAGGTGTTCCTCGAACTGTCCTCCGATGCTTCGTCTGAAGACTGGATAGCGATATCCGACGGTACGGTGGTCGGTGGAACTGGTCCTGGAGGTGCCGTCTGCAGTCTGACCGGCATCGAGCTGGTGTCGTCGAACGGCTGGACTGGCGTCACGATGCACATCGATGGGGACAAGAGCGGGCTGTCGATTGTTCGGGGGCACAATCCTGAACGCATCGAAGTCTCACTGCCAAGGCTGGTGCAGTCTGCGCAGGCTGGCATTGCTGGTGTGCCGACACAGCAGGTGTCGGCGGTGAAGGTATGGGCGAGCTCCGCCGGCTTCGTGTCCAGCATTGTCATTTATCTTGTCGGGTCCGGCACTGGCTTGAAGCAATCGACCAGCACGTCGACCGTGCAGTTGGTGATAACTGCGCCCGGATCAACCGCGCCATCGAAGGCCGTGTTTCTGTGCGGCGAGCTTCTGTCTGGCAGTGAAGAGACGTTTTTCGCACAGGGGGCTACGTTCGTGCCGCTCGTCGACGTGGCCAATGCCTACGGTATGTTTCTGTCCTGGGATGCGGCCAACCAGCAAACGAGCCTGACACTTGGGGATCGACAGTACGTTCTGAAGGACGGGCTGTGCACTCTGAAAATTGCTCAGGGCAACAGCCACTGGAGCGAAGAGATGGCTGTCGAACCGAGAATCCTGAGTGGTCTGTTGTATGTGCCAGTGGCGACAGTGGCGCATGTGTTTGGACTTGAGGCGATCGGAGATACTCTAAGGGTATATCTTGACCCGATCATCTCGTCAATTACTCTGACAGGTGCCTCTACAAGTACGTCGGGAAGCATCACGATCATGTCTGCCTGTGACTTGAAAGTGACGAAGAGAGCGGACACGGACTACTGCGTCATCCAGTTGGAGGGGTGTTCGGCCACCACTATCGCCGGCAAGCAGGTGCTGTCAGCTTGGGCCACCGTGTCGGCGAAGCAGCGTCTGAACGATGTTCCTCCTGTTGTAGAGTTGCGCCTGCACGCTCCTGCCTCCACAGTCGATGTGCAAAACCCCGGAACGGGTATCTATGTCATCGTGCTTTCCGGCGCGGTCACGGGAAAGATTGAAGGGAAGAAAGTCGTTCTTGACCCTGGTCACGGCTACATGTCATCGACCGGCTACTTCGACGTCGGGGCTATAGGGCCTTCCGGGACCAAGGAATCGTCCGTCAACCTGTCAATCGCGCTCAAGGTAAAGGCGTTACTTGAGGCCGATGGCGCGCGTGTCGTGATGACACGGTCGGATGACACGTCAAAAGACAACCCTGACCTCGCCAGGAGGGCGCAGATAGCGAACAGCTCAGGGGCGGATCTTTTTCTCTCAATTCATCAGAATGCCACGGATGCGGGACCATCAATCGGAGGTACGGAAGTCAACTACTGGTCTGACCAGTCCAAGGTCTTTGCTGCGCTTGTCCAGAAACATCTCGTTTCTACCCTGGGAAGAATGGACCGAGGAACACAGAAAACATCGCTGTACCTGGTGTCCCACATCGATACCATGCCGGCTGCCTTGGTGGAGTGCGCGTTTATCAGCAATAGTGAAGAGGAACGGCTTCTGCGCGAGGACTCGTTCCAGCAGAAGGCCGCCAAGGGTATCGCGGACGCCATTGTCGAGTACTTCAGCAACTAGAGAGGTCCAGTGGAATCCTACATAGGAGTGTTCGACTCAGGAGTCGGAGGACTGGCGGTTGTCCGGGAGCTGAAGAACCGATTGCCACGGGAGGCCATCATGTACATCGCTGACTCCCGTTTTTTTCCGTATGGAACGAAGCCACGGGAGCAGGTGATCAGCAGGGCCACGGCCCTCGTCGAGTTCCTCGAGACTCACGGAGCCCGGATGGTTGTCGTGGCTTGCAACACGGCGTCTAGTGCCATTTTCCCAGATATCCAGCATCGTGTGGATGTCCCCGTTCTTGGGATGATTTCTGCCGGCGTCAAGAGTGCACAGCTGGCGACCCGCAACCGCAGGGTCGCAGTGCTGTCGACCCCTGGGACAGCACGGAGCCACGGCTATCTCAGGGCCATGGGCCTGCTGGATCCGACAGTAGAAATGATAGAACTCCAGTCACAGGAACTCGTGAATCTTGTGGAAGCTGGGAGCATCGAGGGGCAGGATGTGGCTGATTATGCGGCGGACGTTCTAGAGCCGGTGCGAGAGTTCGGAGCAGACACTCTTGTTCTGGGTTGTACCCACTTCCCCTTCCTCAACAGCCTTATGGAAGGCATCCTTGGACCGGCCGTCAAGATTGTCGACCCGAGCAAGGAACTGGCATACGAGGTAGGGCTGGTACTCGAGAAGTGCCGATTGATCACCGGGGCTGGACAGCAGGACAGGTTCTTCACAACAGGTGACCCTGGCGACTTTCTCGACAAGGCCCGCCTCTTCCTTGGTGACTATGTCAGTGCAGTAGAGGTTGCGGACGTTTGAGATTGCGACTTGTCACCGGCAACGCTCACAAACTGCAGGAATTTGGCAGTATTCTCAGAGGCCTGGATTGCAGGCTTCCCTTGGAAGAGCTGGATGTGGAGAGCGTCGTCGAGTGTGGTGCCACGTACTACCAGAACGCATACAGGAAAGCCCGGTCGGGCATCCTGAGCGTTCCGACCACGGGACCCGACGACTGTATAGTCTTCGCGGACGACTCTGGTCTTGAGCTACCCCTTTTTGACAACATGCCTGGAGCCCATTCTGCACGCTTTCGGTATGCTGGTCTCTCCGAAAGGGCTGCGCTGGCAGCGTTTCTCTCAGAGCACCGTGTGTCGTCAACTTCTGCACGGTTCGTGTGCTGGATCGTCGCATTTCTTCCTCGATCACACCGGTGCCTGGCCTGCTCAGGTGCTGTGGTCGGGACTGTGACTCCAGAATTGCGTGGGTCCCAGGGCTTTGGCTATGATCCGCTGTTCACCCCGGATGGCTACTCTCTCACCTTCGGCGAGATGGATGCCAGGCTCAAAGACCACATCAGCCACCGAGCACAGGCCGTTGAGGCTCTGTGGTGTTCTCTTCAAGGGGCCATACCGCTGAGACCTTGATTTTTGGCTGATTGTGTGTATTCTCTTTCTACTCGGGGTGTGGCGTAGTTTGGTAACGCGCATGGTTTGGGACCATGAGATCGGTGGTTCAAATCCACTCGCCCCGACCATGGGCCCATAGCTCAGCTGGATAGAGCAACGGATTTCTAATCCGTCGGTCGCAGGTTCAAATCCTGCTGGGCTCGCCAGCCTGATATGGTGGGTATAGCTCAATTGGTTAGAGTACTGGACTGTGGATCCAGATGTTGGGAGTTCGAGTCTCCTTACCCACCCCATCTTCTTGTAGGCACGACTCTTGATATTGTGCGCTTTGCAATACTGCGCTTATAGCTCAGGCGGATAGAGCGATGGATTCCTAATCCGTAGGCCGCAGGTTCGAGTCCTGCTAAGCGCACCAGGATCGTGAGGTGAGCGCCCATAGCTCAATTGGATAGAGCTGCGGACTTCGGATCCGCGGGTTGCAGGTTCAACTCCTGCTGGGCGCACCAACAATTTGGTATCGATTATCTTCAATGCAGGACTTTGGTTCGAAATAGTAAACACGCTAACTAAAGAGACCGAATGAGGCAAAAATCAAACCGCAATCAACGATATCGTTGATTGCGGTTTGATTTCAATGCAAAACTGAAACTCTACTTATTTTCGACCAATTGAATTTCGATTCCATTCGGATCATTCACAAAGAAGAAACGGGTCATTGGAGAAGGAGAAAATGGACCTTTTGTAATGGGAATGTGATTGCTTTGAACATATGCCATTGCCTCCTCCAAAGAATTCACTTCAAAACCGATAGATATCCCTGTGCCTCGGTTGGTAATCTTGTTGT
>DASVKR010000058.1:0-5010 GCA_036385275.1 Candidatus Cryosericum sp.
ATCGTCTCGGGTGTCGCAAAGGGATTCCACGACCTGTTGACCCTCGGACTCATCGACCATATGCCCCAGCTCATAGCAATCCAAGCTGAAGGTTGCGCTCCGATCGCACAGGCAGTTATCTCCGGCGAACCGGTCACCTACGTGGAGAATCCAACATCGTGCGCTGACAGTATCGTGGCCGGCATTCCGCGTAACCACCTCATGGCGCTGCGTGACATCAGGTCCAGCGGCGGTCTGGCGGTTACTGTCTCAGATGACGAAATCATCGACGCCATAGGGTTCCTGGGCAGGAACGAGGGGATCTTCGCTGAACCGGCTGCGGCGGCTTCCGTGGCTGCACTGCGCAAACTCGCCGACAGCGGTGACCTCCGCCAGGAGGACCACATCACTGTCCTCATCACCGGGAACGGGCTGAAGGATGTTCAGAACGCCCTCAAGGTAAAGGGTACCAGCATGACGATACCGCCGTTTATCGATGCAGTAGAACGGGCAATTGCAGACGGGTTCTGATCTTCTGCGTCTCCTATACTTCAGACACCGTCGGGCCAGTCATGAATCACTTTTGCAAATGGCTGCGTTGCTTTTTGACTGTCGGACACTAGAATTCAACGTGGAAACTGAAGCCGTTGAAAGGAGATGCCAATGCTGAGTCTGGAACTGATTCGTCAGCATCCTGACCTCGTGAAGGCCGGGATAGCTGCAAAGAACGAAGGGCCAGAGATGGTCGACGAGATCCTCGAGGTCGACCGGGAGAGAAGAGCCCTGCTCCAGAAGGCGGACGAACTCAAGCATCTCCGCAACGAAGCCAGTGATCGGATCGCCACACTCAAACGCTCCAAACTGGACGCTTCAGCCGCCATCGTCGAGATGAAAGACGTCGGCTCGCACATCGCAGAGTTGGACGACCGAGTGAAGGTGGTCGATGCACGCCTTCGGGACTTGCTGCTCTGCATCCCAAACCTGCCTGAAGCGTCCGTCCCCGTCGGCAAAAGCGACAAAGAGAACACTATCGTGTTTACGTGGCATGAGAAGCCGGCCTTCACATTTGTTCCGAGACCTCACTGGGAGATTGGGGAATCTCTCGGCATCATTGATTCTGCTGCGGGCGCAAAGATTTCCGGCTCGCGCTTCTATGTTCTCAAGGGACTCGGGGCCAAGCTTGAGAGATCTCTCATCTCCTGGATGATCGACGTACATGTCCAGGAAGAGGGCTATACGGAGATCCTGCCGCCCTATCTGGTCAATCGGGAGTCGATGACGGGAACGGGACAACTGCCCAAGTTCGCGGACGACCTTTACCATACAGACACCGACGACCTGTTCCTCGACCCGACGGCCGAGGTTCCAGTGACCAATATGCTCAGGGACGAAATCGTCCGCGAAGAAGATCTGCCCATCAAGTATGTCGCCTATACAGCGTGCTTCCGAAAAGAAGCCGGTGCCGCGGGCAAGGACACCCGAGGCATCATCCGCGTCCACCAGTTCAACAAAGTCGAGATGGTCAAGTTCGTCAAGCCGGAAGATTCATATCATGAGCTGGATCTGCTCATCGAGAACGCCGAGGGCATTCTGAAGAAGCTTGACCTTCCGTATCGTCGCAGCAAGATGTGCACCGGCGATCTTGGCTTCGCAGCGGCAATGAAGTTCGACCCCGAGGTCTGGATGCCTGGCCAGGACCGATATGTCGAGATAAGCTCCTGCAGCAACTTCGAAGACTTTCAGGCACGCAGGGCAAACATCCGGTACCGTACCAAAGATGGCAAGATCGCATTCGTCCACACTCTCAACGGCTCAGGGCTCGCTGTAGGCAGAACAATGGCTGCGATTCTGGAGAATTACCAGCAGGAAGACGGCAACGTTAGAGTGCCCGATGTGCTGATTTCCTACATGGGAACTGACATCATCCGCTAACGAGAACCAGGAACGTACGGAATCCCCTGTCAGCGAGCCTTCTTGCTCGTTTTGACAACCGGGGATTGTTCTGTAGACTTGTTTTAGAGCGTGGAGGGGTGGCCGAGCGGTTCATGGCACCGCACTTGAAATGCGGCAAGGTTCACGCCTTCGGAGGTTCAAATCCTCTCCCCTCCGCCATTATGTTCGCCCAGAAGTGCCTGTCGGGCATACCGACAATACAAACGGGAGGCGTGCGTGGGAGTAGTCTCTAGCCTGGACCTTGTCATTGTGACCGGTCTGAGTGGTGCCGGCAAGACGAAGACCATGGGATACCTTGAGGACCTCGGGTACTATGCCATGGACAATCTCCCGATTTCTCTCATGAGCCAGTTCCTGGACCTCGCCTCGCAAACCGATGGTAGAATCAGCAAGATAGCTGTAGCGCTTGATGTACGCAGCTCAGGGTTCAAGACCCAGTTTCATTCTATGCTCCAGCGACTCGGAGCGCGCGATGTTCACCCTCGTGTCATCTTCCTGGAAGCATCATCCCGAGTCCTGGTGAACCGCTTCTCCGAGACACGCAGGCGCCATCCTCTTCCTGGAAGTACCGTCTCCGAAAGTATCAGGAACGAGATAGAACTGCTTGCAGACGTGCGGGGACTGTCGAGCGTCATCATCGACACCACCGATCTCACGGTTGGCGAGCTGAAGGACCGCGTTCGCGAGGCTATTCTCGGATCTCGGCAATCGCAGACTCTCACCGTCAATATTGTCTCCTTTGGCTACAAGAACGGCCTGCCGATCGATCTGGACCTTCTCTTCGACGTTCGCTTCCTGCCCAACCCCTACTACAATGGAGACCTCGTACATCGCACGGGCTTCGACAAGGGAGTCATTCTCTATGTCCTTCACGAGCCCTACGCCCGGGAGTTCTTCACTCGCCTGGCCGACTTCGTCGATTTTGTACTTCCACGCTACCAGGAAGAAGGAAAGAGCTACCTTACGGTCGGCATCGGCTGTACCGGTGGCAGACACCGCTCTGTTGTGATCGCGAACATGCTCTACCACCACCTCAGGCCACGGGTGAAAGTGGTACACGTGTTCCATCGGGATCTCCAGAAATGAAGGGACACAAACAGTCACTCTGGTACTGGCTCGTTCCCGGCATTCGCGTCAAGCGATACCTCTTGCTGTTTGTTACAGGGACAGCGCTTCTTGTTCTTGCAATCGACGGACTGCTTCAAACGCCGGGAACGTCATGGCTACTGAACCTGCGGCCGTCCGTTGAGAACGTGCTTCGCCGTTTTCTCCCTTCCGGCGCTGTCTCTCCAGTTTTCGGGGTTCTGTGCGGCATCGCCGTGATGGTGTCCGCCTGGCTCATGGTTCTGGCGGCGACCCTTCTGGCCCGTTCTCTGCTAGCTGCCATCACTGGGTCCGTTTCCAGGGAATCTGTCGCGCGGACGATCTACCGCTATCGCATGGCCGAGTCTCTTCCCCGTGTCGTCGTGATCGGTGGGGGAACCGGCATCAAGCCGGTCATCGAGTCACTCCGAACGGAGAACGTCAAGCTCACGACGATTGTCACGATGGCAGATAGTGGGGGAAGTACCGGACGCCTTCGTGAGACCACTGGAATGCTGCCTCCAGGCGATTTCCGGAATGCTCTCATCGCGATGGCGGGTGAGTCGACACGCAGTGCCCGCCTCCTCGCCTATCGTTTCCCGGAGCAGCTCGAAGGAATCGGCGGCCACAACATCGGGAATCTCATGATCGCCGCTCTGAGCGACATCAAGGGAAATTTCGGCGATGCAGTGCAGGAGCTTTCCGAACTCATGCAGTTGCCCGGAAGGGTTCTGCCGATGTCTCTGGACAACATCACGTTGCGAGCACACTTCACCGATGGCACGACGATCGATGGCGAAGACCAGGTCCCCCTCCAGGGCAAGACAATTGACACCATCGAAGTGCTGCCACGTCATGCCAAACCCTTTGTCCCCGCACTCGAGGCGCTGTCTCAGGCCGATTATATCATCATCGGCCCTGGTTCTCTCTTCACAAGCCTGATACCACCGCTGTCCATCGAGGCGACGGCCGATACGATCGTACGCTCTTCAGCCACGAAGGTGCTGGTCGTGAACGCGATGACCGAGCAAGGCGAAACCGAGGGCTACACAGCGGGCATGCACCTTCACAAGGTTGAAGAAGTCCTTGGCCGGTCTTGCATCGACATGATCCTGCTGAGCAGCACCCCTATCCCTGCCGACACGCTGGGGCGGTATGCTTCCGCCGGCGTCAGTCCGGTCTCGAATGATCTCCCTAGGAGTCAGCATCCACGAATCGTCGAGGCCGATATCTGCTCAACTGCCCATGGCCTCATTCGCCACGACCCAGGCAAGCTTCGCATCGTACTGAGGTCGCTCCTCGGATTGTAAACGCAAATGGCGACGATCGAGTTCCTCAAACAGGAACTAGCAGGGTTGCCTTCAACTGATCCTCTGCTTGAACTGTCCGGAGCCCTCTACGGTGGAAGCTCGTTGGTCCTGCGCCATGGAGGAGCGCTGTCGATTTCCTTCACGTCGAAGAGTCCTTTTATCATGCGCTACGTGCTTTCTCTATCCTCCCATGCACTTGCCAATTGGCAACCCAGGCAGGCACTTCTCTCGAGGGTCGGACATAAACTGAGTTTCAGCGTCGACCTTACTCCCGTTCAGGCGCAACAACTGTTCTCGGGGCTCAGTCCCCTGGAACCCACCCAGCTTGAGCGGCGTCTTCGGGGAAAACGCGCGGCGGCCGCATTCACCAGGGGCTTCTTCCTCATCTCCGGGTATGCCGCTGTGCAAGGGACACATCTCGAGTTCAGCTGCTCCCTGCCTGTGGGGCGTCGGCTCGTCGAACGCTCGCTGACTTCTCTCCAGATGACGCATGGCGCACAGATCCGCCGCGCCTCTGAGATCACCTATCTCAAATCGCGCCAGGACATCATGTCGCTCATCGCAGCCTGGGGAGCATCAAACTCGCTGGTGTCCCTGGAAGAACTGCAGCTGGAGAGGAACATGGACAACCAGGTCAACCGGTCGGTAAATGCGGAACTGGGCAATCTGCAGCGCGAGACGAGAG
>DASVKR010000059.1:0-17242 GCA_036385275.1 Candidatus Cryosericum sp.
ACAATGAGCAGTGCGAAGAACTTCTTGAGGTTTGACATAGTGTGTACTACTCCTTTCACCGTAGTCACAGTAGACTAGGGCTTCAAGAACACGATGCTGGCACCGACCTTGAGATCAACCCAGTATCCAAGACCAGGCTGAATCGTGTCGATGGTTGCATCGAAAACTCCCCATCCGCCGCCGTCATAGTAGAAGATGTTGCCAACGAAGTTCATGGCAACCGCATCCTCCAGGAGCATAGGAGAGTTCACGCCGACGATGACCTTAACCGTGTCGCCGCCAACGCTGTACGGGCTACCGATGAGGACCCAGCCCGAGGCATAGTTCGTAACCTGAGGAGAGGCAACTTCGTAACCATAGATGTTGACCATTCCATCAGCCTTCATGTTCAGCCAGTAGCCCTGGCCAGCTTCAAATCCGGTCGGGATGAACCATCCGGCCGTCTGGGAGTACCCGTAGATCTCGCCCGTGAAGTTGATGTCTCCGGCAAGTCCGCTGAGCGTCGTCGAGTCCAGAGGGACCGTGACGAGGTTCCAGCCTTCGATGTAGGAGAGTTGCACCATCTTGAGGAGAGGATCAACAGGAACCCCGTAGGTAACGGTGATGCTGGTCGTCGCCATGTTGCCGGCAGCGTCGAACGCCTTGTACGTGAACGTGTTGGCGCCTACAGCAAGCGTGACAGGATAGGCAAACCAGCCACCCAGCACGGGGTCAAAATAGACATTGGTCGTACCGACGTAGAACGAGGTGACGCCAACGTTGTCGGTGACCGTGCCGGTCAGCGTGAAGTGCGGGTCATTGACGATTGCGCCGTCCTGGCCTGCGGTAGGAGTGATGACAGGAGCAGTGATATCGACAGAAGGCACGACGGCGACCTGCTTGAACGTAACGTCAGCAGACTCGATGCAGAAGGCAGGGATGGGCGCAAGAGGCATGGCAAACTCGTCCCACGTCCGCCAGTAGGCATCGACGAAGTTCGAGGTCCAGCTGTCCAGGATTTGCCATGTGGTGTAATCGTTTGCCCAACCGACAGCAAACAGGTTGCTGAAGCCGTACTCGTCGCGGCCTTCGGCAGTGACACGGATGCTGGTCTTGCCCGAGACCTCGCACTGAAGGTTCCAGGTGAAGGGGACGACAAGCGGATCCATGCCAGTGTGGTTGCCAGGAAGAGTACCGATGTACTTCTGAATGGAACTTCCAACAGCCGGAGCGACATCACCATAGACGGTGCTGAGGTTCAGCTTGACGTTGGTCGCATCAGCGCCGCCGATGTTCGTGACGGTGCCGGTGATGGTGAAGTCGGTGCCAGCCGTGACATCAGGAATCGGGTCGAGAGTGACCACGAGATGGGCGGCGGGGTAGTTGAACAGCGTCAGGTAACTGATGTCCCAATTCGCGTTGGCACTGGTGAAGGCCAAACCGATGGCGCTTCCAAGCGAGTGTCCAATAGGAGCTTCGCCCCACATGTACTCGACTACCTGTGTCGCACGGAGTGCCTCAATCGTCCACGTGATGTACTTGCTCTCGCCAGGCTGAAGATCAAACGGAAGGGTTGGCGATGGTGACGTGTTGGGGTCGTCCACGACGCGATACGCGGGCAAAAGGTCTGGGTCAACGCTGCTCCAGACATTGATGACGATGCCCGTGGCAGGGAGCAGACCATTGTTCTTGACATACGCGGTCACGGCAAACTTCTCGCCGGTCGCATATTCAATTTCCTGGCGTGGGTTCACGACAGGAGACATAACTCGGACCGAAACCTCAGAGGCGGGTTCCTGATAGACCGTGACGTCGCGGGTCACATCGTAGTTCGGGTCCATACCGTTCAACGTGACCACGAAGTTCACAGGAGAGCCAAGAGACTGGGACAGAGGCCGGCTCAACCCATCAGTATTACCGTCCAGCAAAGACTCCGGCGGCCACGAGAAATCCTCAGGCGCGCCTGCACCTGTGCAGTGTACCTGCCAAGCTGTCTGACGAGTCATGCCAGGGGCAAGATCCCCAAGCTGATGCGTCGCCGTCTCGGCTGGTACGACACCCGGGTTGAACTCGACCAGGTCGCCTTCTCCCCAGCTGAGTGTCGCCGTCAGGCCATGGAATATTTCAGTCTCGATGTCGGAACAGTTGCGGACCTCGATCTTGACCGTATAGTCGGAGCTGACAGGGAAAGTGGTGCCCTCTGCCGGCTCGATAATCGTGAAGCTCAGCGGGATCTGGACAAGCGTCTTGGGTCCAGCCAGGTAGACTTGATAGTTACCACATGCGTCCATGGTATCCTTGGTCTCAAAGATAGCTCTCGGGTACGTCCCGGTGATGGCGACGCCCGTGATAGCATCAGTTCCCGTAGCGCTTGTCAAGGTGGTGACAACGTCCGTGGGACCAGTGCACGTCAGCTCAAGAACAAGCTTGAACGCCGAATTTGCAGGGAGAGTCCCAATATTCCATGTCCACGCAGTGCCACTCAGAGAGAAGGTTCCTCCTGCTACGAATTGCTCCTCACCGTCGGAGTCGGTGTAGACTCCGTACGCATGATACGTGGAGTAAGTGTAGTCTCCAGTGAGCGTTCCGCTCAGAACAAAGTTGTTGACGGCAGCGCCCGTGTTGACCACCGGGATGACCACCGTGAAGTGGTTGGCATCCGTGGTTTCGGCACCGAGGGTGCACGGAGCCGCGATGACGCTGATCGGAGTCGTAACAAGATCGTCACCCCAGCCCTGGAAGTAGTCGATCCCAGTCTGGATATGCGCACCGCCACTCTGCAGAAGCATGAAAGATGCACTGTCCAGCAGGTACGTGGTATTGTCGCTGAGGTGTGCGTCGAACGTCACCTTCTGATACTCTGCGTCTGCACCAATGCACTTCAACCTCCACGTGATGACGAAGTAGCAGCAGGCGCACTGGGTATTCAACGGAAGAATGTAGCCGTTGTCGATGACCGCCTGGGCAGGGATCTGGTACGAGTTCTTCAGCTCGCTCGTGCCATAAGCCTCGCCCGTAAATGGATCTGAAACGCGGACCCATTCCTCGACCAGGATCATGCTATCGCTCACAAGGTCCACGGTCGCAGGCAGGTTCACCTGGGCAATCACGTGCGTGATGCCGGGGATACCGAACGGCGCGCACGTGCAGTTCTCGAACGTGGTCTTGACAGTGAACGTATCACAGACCTCGGTCTCAGCATGCCCAAGCTCGGTCTCAAGATGCCCAAGACCCTCAAACATGCCAGGAGTCCAATAGACAAAATCGGTCGGAATCGCTGGATCCGCATAGACCTGCGTCGCAGGGTTGGTCCCCCAAATCAAGGTAGTGGGGTCTTGCACCATGTCGTTCGCGTCACCCAGCAGGACCAAGTAGTCCTTCTGCTGAACGAAGATGGACTTCGTCTCGAATACGGGACCTGTGAGCGTGTGCCGCAGTTGGACCGTGAACGACGTCGGAATAAACGCCGGATCAGCAGCCAGACAGATGACATCCCAAGTCCACAGCGATGATAGCGTGCCAGCGGCAACGCTTTCGCCTGGCTTGCTGACAACCGTGGCCATCTGGAACGCAGCCAGGAGCGGGTTGTCAATGACCAGGGTCGCATACACGTCGCCTGTGGTGTCGGTGCCGTTGAGCACCTGCGCTGTCACCGTGAAGGTATTCTGCGCACAGTTCGTGCAGACCTTCTCGGGGGCAGTCAGCGTAATAACCCAGTCACCAGGGCCGGGCGGGAGCGTGGTTCCCTGCGTGAACTCGCAGGGCATATCAACATAGGTCACGTTGGCCGGAAGGACATCGGCGGACGTGAACTCGACCCACACAGAAGCGTCGCCTGGGCCCAAGCATATGAAGTTCCACATGGCCTCTTCGGGACGGCCAGCATACAAGTCGCCCACGGGCACAGTGGCTGCGCTCAGGAGTTGAAGATTGCCTGAGTAGTGAATCGTCATGCTGGACGCTCCGGCATAGACTCCCGCAAACGTGTCAGAGAGTGTGGCTAGAGCCTTGACCGTGAAGTACGTCCCGACTGGCACGATGCCATTATAGGGATACACGTCGCAGGGGCTCTCCACCCAGGTGACCACGACATCGCTCGTCTGACTGACCGTACCAGACTGATGGACCAGGACGCTATCGAGACCTAGTCCACTGGTAACCGTCAGCGTGACGTTGCCGGGATCGGTGCATACGACCTTCCACCACACGTCGGCTACGCCGTTTGCGGGGAGGTCGATCGGTTTGATAGCCGTCTCGCCGTCCACAAGTGCAGCGTTGCCAACAATGCTCAACGTTGCTGTGGCAGGCACGATACCAGCATCCGGGTTGGGGTTGCTGACAACGGCATTGACGTAAAACTCATCGCCTGGCGCGAAAGCCGGAGAGCTCACCGTGGGGGTGAGAATCTTCACGTCAGTCGGTGCAAGAGTCACCGCTGATACGCTCTTGGGCGCAGCCACAAACCCTGAGAACAGGGACATGACCAGCGACAAGGCGATCAGGATTGATAGGAATTTCCTCATGTACATTCTCCTTTCAGAAAATGGAATGACAGGAAACGTTCCACAATAGTCGATTACCATCTTTGTCGCAGCGGCTGCCCGCTGCAGACGCGGCTTGCGCCGCGACGATACGACCAATGCTCAGCGTTAGGTCAGATCCGGGGCAGTCGGACCTAGCTTTGGCGCTTCACTGTGCCGGCTGCGCTGTACTGCCCAGAAAATGACGACGCCTGCGTCTTGTCCCACAAGCCCACTCCAAGCCTCATATGATCTACGAGGGTGCGAAGTCCGTGTTGCGTGCCAGCACTCGGCACGTCCTGCGGTGACTCATCCGCCAGCTACTGGTGGTACAGTTCTCAACGTTGTCCAATCCTGTGGCATGCAACGATCGTGACCCTGAAGCGTCCACGTCCACACTGATGTGCGAGTACTGCAAGAAGATGACCCGCGCTACGAGCTTATCGGTAGGAAAGGAAGCGCATCGGCTTTGCAGCCCACGCTCCCCGTATTCAATGATGTCGTTCGGTTCAGTTGTCAAGGCGCAGGTTCGATAGTCCTCGGGGAGCAATATACCATTCGGGCGTACTCCCCGCGTCTTTGTGGATGCACAATGTGTGCCAACTCTGGACAGATGGGGGTTCAGGCAACATCTAGAGCAGCATTCCACCCAATGGACTTGGAATCGCCAAGGCACGTACGCCGCATGAACGAACCAGGCGCCCGCGCAATCGTGTACAATCCGCCCCCAAGTGAGTATAGCCTGCCCCTGTTGGTCCGTCTTGACACACACCCTAGTCTCCCGACTGATACGACGGCGTCAACGTCCCGTCCGTTCGTCGCCCTTCGTCAGGAACAACCAGCCGGGCGCAGGCAGGCTTCTCGCCCACCCGCGCCCGGACAAGACTCATGACAGGGACCGTACCTAAGGTCCCTTCACGCTTCAGATAGACCTACGGTTCAACCACCTTGAGCGTTGTAGCCTCGGCCATCTCAACCCAATACCCAACCCCTGGCTCCAACGAACCAGAACTCAGGTCCACATCCGTCCACGCTCCATTCTGGAAGGCGTAGCAGTGAACAACTTTGTCCCAGTTCCTGACGTCAGCAAAGCTGACCGCGGCGTTGAACGGGTCACCAATCAAGTTCCATCCGGCGGTCACCGTTACATCAACGGGCGATTCGACGGAAACGCCGACCAGGTCCTGCGAACCAGCTGCTGAGCACTGTATCCAGTAGCCACGTCCTGGCACAAGGGTGCTGTCCAACGTCAGAACGACCCAGGCAGAATCCTGGTAACCATAGCCAGAGGTTGCGCCCTGGATGTCTCCCAGTGTTGCCTCGAACGGGAGAGAAATCAGGTTCCAGTCCTGGGTCAGGACAAGTGTTGTCTGCACAAACGCAGGCACGTTCCAGGTGATGAACACGGTCGGACTGGGTGGGGGGAGAATGCCGACCCCGACGGCCTTCACTTCGAGTGTCGTCGCAAAGGATCCACCTGCAGCGAGTGACGTGAAATCACTTGCATGCACGGTAATCGGGCCAAACTGCATCGCATTGTGGACGGCGAACGGATACTGCACCTGCTCGCCAGCGCCACTTGTCACCAGCAACTGGAAGGAACCCGTGGTCGCGTGAGCGAACTCGCCCAGGACGTCGAACGTAAGCCCGTCAACAGACGCAAGCCCTGCAGGAGAAGTAATCTTGATCGCCGAAACAGCCTCGGAGACTTCTCCAACGTTCGCCGCGTTGTCGACGGCATAGAGCACGTACTTGGCTCCCTCGGGTATGGTGTACGTTGTCGTGTCAGGGGCAATCCACTCGGATTCTGTGGTCACCCAGTCGTTGGCCGACCATGCCAGGAAGTAGCCCCACATGCCACTGCTGGGAACAGGATCACTGACAGACCAGTTCAGCACGGTGTGACCCGCGCCGTCCCGGAGGGCACTCTCAAGCGTGAGCACTGGCAGTTGCGTGTCGACGAAAACCGGGAAGCTTACCGTCTGAGGAGCATCGAACCCTGGGTTATTGGCAACCTTCTCGGGCGTTGCGACGGTATTCAGATAGTACTGGCCATCGGGGACGCGCACGCCCTGCGCATCCTCACCGTACCACGTCCAGTCGACGTTTCCGGACCAGTACCAACTGCCGTTCGCGCCATACGTCGGGTAGTCGCCTTTCCAGACGTGGTAAACGTCGTCAATGGTCTTGACCAGACTGCCCGAGGCATCACGGATCTCGACCTTCAGATTCCAAATGTTACGCAGGACCCAGATGTTGTTCTGGATTGCCAGATTGGTCCCGGTTGTCCTGTCAGGGTTGATGGCGATCGTCGCCGCATCAAACGTTCCTTCAATGGTCTTTCCCATTTGCGCGTAGCCCGCGCTCGGGTCCTCCGGCCAGGTCACGCCGGTCTTGCCCAGGTCACCGTCATAGAAGTTGGCACTGTAGCTGTCCCTGGCATAGGGAAGGTCGATCAGCGGGTTGAACGTCGGCGCCCATGTATCGCTGTCGAAGTCGTTCCAATTGCCCAGATAGCCCAGGTACGGAACGTGCAGGGCCACTCCGGAAACAGGCGTGAACGTAACAAACCCTTCCACATAAGGGAAGTAGTTGTAACTGAGGCTGACCGCTGTCGCGTCGACCGTTATGGTCACGGTGCGGCTCCCCCCGGCAGCCACGACCACCGTGGCTGGCGACGCGGCAAATGTTGCTCCCGGGATCGCATAGGACTTCGCTGTGCCGCCGGCGTTGACCCACTGCACAGTGCCACTGACAGCATACGTGACGGCGGTGCTCCCCGAGTTGTGCAGAACAAGCGGGAACGTGATGGGATCGTCTGCCCAGCTTTCCACCGAGCCAAGAGCCACCGAGCCCTCGCCGTCCAGGTGGCTGATGACTGTAACATTATTCTGCAACGCGTTGTTCAAGTTGATGTAGCCTGCACCCTGCAACCTCGGCGAGTAGGGCAGGTGAGTCGGACTCGTCGGGTCGATGAGCAGAGTGCCCGTGTTCATGAGCGCGGTCTTGACCTCCTGGACCGTCCAACCGGGATGAGCCAGCCTGACCAGCGCCGCAACTCCGGCAACGTATGGGGCTGCCATGGATGTACCGCTGTAGTTGGCGTATGATCCCTGAGCGACTGGAACGGTCGACCAGATATTACCGCCGGGACCCGTGACCTCTGGCTTGAAGGTCAGATTCGACGTAGGTCCCCATGACGAGAAAGTAGAGACCGTATCAGCGGCCGGATTCGGCAGGACCTGTGTGTGCCCAAGGAACGACAGAAGGCCCGTTCCGTCGCCGACGGCATGCCCGGTCCATGGTGTTGCCTTGAGTTTGAGGGCCTCGCCGGCGGCCTGAGAAATGAACATGGCTGGGACCGTTGTGAGTCCGTCGGGGTAGGCCATGTTGAGCATCCCAGCGGCATTGTTGTAGACAATGACCGCGACCGCACCGGCATTCGACGCGTTCATGATCTTGTCGGTGAAGTTGTACGTTCCGCGCTTGATGAGAGCGATGGTGTTGGGGGGGAACGGCGTGGGGAAGTCGCTCGCCGATCCGCCAAGACCACAGTCTACGTACGAGTACCCTGCTCCCGCATTGTCACCCAGCGTCCTGGGGTCCGTCGGCCCGGAGTTTGCGTACGCATAGTCCAGGGAGGTCGAGACCTCCGTCAGTGCCCAGTACGGCAGGACGTTGTTCTCAACCGAAGCGACCGAGATTGCCCCAGGAGTCACTGCCGGCGCACCCAGCGTGGAGTAGTCTGGATAGAAATTGTAGGCAAACGGAGAGGTGTAGTTGGACGCGCTGTTGCCGGCAGAGAGCGTCGCCACGATGCCACTCGCAATGGCATTCTCGATGGCAATGCGTTCAGGATCCGTGGGGTCATCGAACCCTGCGACGGAGCCAAAGCTCATATTGACCGACTGAACAGCCGGATGAGAGCCCTCGGGTCCTTCGTCCAGGTTATTCGGATCCGCCATATACTCCCACGCTGCGACGATCTCCTCGGTATAGGCAGAACCGATTGCACCAGGCGAAATCTTGGCGATGACGATCTTGGCCTTGGGAGCAACGCCCTTGACCAGGCCGTCTGCCGCAATGATACCACAGACATGCGTCCCATGGCCATTGGTATCCATGGGGTCAGCATCCGGTACGATGAGAGAACGGTCGTTCAGCGTTATGGCGTTTGCGTTGTCGCCCGCAAAGTCATACCCGGCGGCGACCTTGGCGGTCGGGAACCCTTGGTTCGTGCCATTGCCGCCGAAATCCGGGTGCGTGTAGTCCACACCGGTATCACAGACACCGACATATGCGCCAGTGCCGTCCACGCCGAGGTCGGTCAAGGCACCTGCAGCACCCGTCGCACCGTCGCCAACGGCATCGTTCAGCGTGTGCAGTCTACTGAGGTGAACGTTGTCCTTGCCAACTGTGGCAACTAGCTTACCAAGCTCGCTTAGGTCTATGGTGGCCGCGTAGCCGCTGAACAGCACAGAGAACCGCATGATGCTGGACAGTCTGACGCCTGCAGCGGTTACTGTCGCGATGGATTCATCCTGCGCAGCCCGAATGGCGGCAATGGCAGGAGCGGCCTCGGCTTTTGTCATCGTGGCCAGGGACAGGGAACGGCTGGCGCTCACCTTGGCCAGGGAGTCACCAGCAACCGTGATCAGAACGTGGATCTTCCCCTGGGCGAAGGACTTCGTCGCCGCGACGTCAGCGGGTATCGTCATGCCGCCGACAACCAAATCAGGAGCATGAGTGTTCGATCCCCCAGCCTCGGCGAGTTGCAGAGACTTGAGATAGTCTGCCCGCGCCGCCGCAACATCGGCTGCGGTCGGTGGTGAACCGGCCGTGGCCGCGAATGCCTGTCCAGCGCCGGAGACAAGGGACATCAGAAGACAGATTGTGATGAATACGGCGATACCTACCCTGCATCCTTTCATTGTTCCTCCCTTTCCAGATGGATCGAATCTACTGCTCGCAACTCCGGGCGCGCGACACTATCCTCTGGTCCGCGTCATAGTCACTTCAGTTATTATAGACGAGAGGCAGAGAAAAATCAATGACTCCACGTGCCTGGCACGAGACTTGGCAGCGAAGCACGCGCCGAAGACGCTGGAGACCAGGAACGACTCAGGGTGAGGACGACACGTTTGATGGTCATGGCAAGCCCCTGCTGCAACGTGGCTCTCACGAGAGCAACCGTGAACCTTGACACGGTTTCACGGCAACGCTGCAAGGTCGGTTGCGGCCCGGGCAGCGTCCTCGAGCTTGTAGCCGGAACCGCGATACTGCACGGCGCCCTTGCTGTCCAACATTACTACGTAGGGAGAGACGTACATGAAGAGTTGCCGGCTGAGCGTCTCCTCGGGGTCCGTGATCACGACTGTTCCTGCCGGAAGGTCCTTCATGAGAGACTCCAGAGGCGCATCGCCCTCGTGCGCATTGGCTATGATCACGAGGCGCCACTTCCCCTTGCCCACGTCATACGCATTCTTCATAAGGGCTACCGCCGCGTCGTAGCATGAGCCGCAGTAGGGGCTGGCAGAAAGCAGGACGGTCTTGGTACCGAGGAGGTTCGTTTGTGACACGGCGCTGCCGTCAATAGCTCGCGCCACGAATACGGGGAGCAGGTTGCCGACCTGCAGTCCTGCCGATCCAACTCCTATCAGGAGTTTCTCGTAGGCGTCCAGACCATAGCGGCCTGCGTACACGGAACCAGCAAGCTCCCGCATCGCCTCGCGTACGGCGACCGCATATGCCCCACCCTCCGGATACTGGTAGGCATTCGCCGGATCAATGAGTTCATAGTATGCTCGACCGGGCCATCGGTCGAGAAACCGGTTGAAGTCGCCTGACGGAGGTTCGCCGACTGAAGGAGACAGAGCCCAGACCTTCTGGATGGAGTCGAACTGGTTCATGTATACTGCAAGAGACATCGTGCGGGGCGGAAAAAACGGTCGGACGTACCAGACGGCAGGGTGGTCGCGTTTGACCGTCACGACGTACACATGATCCACGATTTTGGCGTCTGCGTGCGTGACACTGTAGACTGAATACGCAGACCCACCTGTCGTCACGATATTCGGCAGATCCTGAACGCGATTGGCCACCAGCGTGGCGTCAAATGACTTGACCACTTCCTCGACCGTCGTTTTCGAATGCATCCTGGCAAAACCAACACCCCATGCTGCCACTACGCACACCAACCCTGCAAGGATCACGGCGACGACAACTCGGCGTCGACGTTCACCCTCTTCTCGGACTCTCCGCTCCTTGCGCTTCACGTGAGACTGACTACCCATACGAAGACCTCCTACTACCGGACGCGCAGGCGTGGCCCCACTGTCTCCATAGACATGAGGAGCCCGTCACTGCCACAATTTCCACAGCCGACCTTGTATCTTCCGTCCCTTCCAACAACGCCAATGCAACTGACTGCCTAGACACGATGGCGTACGCTTCAACGTCTCAGCCACAGAGCGCGAGTTCCTGAGGCCAAAAGAAATCACTCAAAGCGAAGCCAATGACGCAACGCCTTCACCACCTGGTCCTAGGGCACGTACTCGATGCTCACCGTGCGGGTCGTACCATTCCACGTGACCTGGGCACCCAGTGTCTCGGAGATGACCCGTAACGGGACAAAGGTACGGCCTGCGACGATAGCGGGCGCGACGTCGAGCGTCACGGACTTGCCGTTCACGGTAGCCGTCTTGCTACCAATCGTCATGACCATGGACAGGGACTTGTGATTCGCTGTCCCTTCAGTCTCGACAGACACACGGCGCGCCCCTGCATTCCACGTCACCGAGGCGCCAAACGCCTCACCGATGAACCGCATGGGCACCATGGTGCGACCGCTCGCCTTGTCGATGTAGGGAGCGGAATCCAGCGTCACCCCGGTTGTCCCCACGGTTGCAGCCGTCTTACCGACCATCAGCTTGATGCTTACCGGCTGTTCCGCTCCAACTGCAAACGTGATCGTGACTGGCAGCTCTCCGCCATCTGTCACGATCTTGACAAGACGTTCATAGGTCCCGTTGTCCGACTGCGTGGCATCGATGGCAAGCGCCACGTCAGACCTGGACGTCACGGAGCCGGATTGGGGCGTTGCCGTCAGATAGGCGCTTGTTCCTGCTACGTGATATGCCATCGTCCCCACTCCGATGTTTGCGAGGGTCACGTGGGCCTGCCTTCGCTGATTGGCGGGCACCGTTCCCAACGCAAGAGAAGGCGTTCCGGCTGCAACCGGCCGGTCAAGAGCCGCTTGAGCCACAGTGCCGTCCGCCCCGCCGACCGTCAGCCATGTACCGCTCCACGCCAACGACGTCGCTGAGGGAAGCTGCGCGCTGCCGGCGACCGACAGCCAGGCGTTTCCCACGGCATCCCACGCGACCAGCCCATGTTCGCTGGTCGCCGCAAGCAGCCACCCGGACGGACTCGTCCACAGACCAGTCACAGTCCCCGGACTTGTCAACGTCTTCCAGTGGGCACCTGCATCGCTCGTGGCGACGACCTTGGTCCCGCCTGCCACGAACACCGTCCCGTTCTTGCCATTCCACGCAACCGCGTCAACCTGCGTTATAGGGCAGGCCATCTTCGTGTACGACTTGCCGTTGTTGGTCGAGATGAACACGCCGGCCCCGGCAAACACTCCGTCGGTCGTTGTCGCCGCGACAATCCGATTGGTGTCGAGGCGGACGACGTCGGTCACCGCCTTCGAGGTGATGCCAGTCCCGGCGTTCGTCCACGTCGCACCATTATCCACCGAGTAGTGGAGACCGGTACACAGTGATGCCACGAAAATCCTGTCAGAGCTCCCGGGATCCGGTACGATGCGGGCGATTCGGGAGCAGTCGAGCGTTGTGACGAGCGTGAAACTGCTTCCGGCATTCGCCGTCTGCCAGAGCCCGTCTCCGTCGGTGCCGACAAGCCAGTGGTCGCCGCCAAGAACAGCTATCGAGGTGATCTGCATAACGTCAAGTGCAGGAGACAGCTTGCGGAACGTCGTGCCGCCAGCAGTCGTCGCGTATATTCCGGCGCCCCGCGTTGCCACAACAGTCAGTGGAGCTCCACCCACGCTGCCCACGCCGATTGCTGTCACTGCTGCTGGGAACTTCCGTAGCACCGACAGACCGCCGGTCTCCGCCGCACGAGCCGAAACCCCACAGCTCAACATGGCCACGAACACTCCGATGATGGCGCACAGGCGCCATGAACGCAACTGCATCGATTCTCTCATTTGAGCACTCCGAACAGGGTCAGCGCGCGCACGATGAGGAAGCTCGACAGGGCTACCATCAACACCGCAGTCGCCACCTTGACGACCGTCGCGTTCTTCTGCAGCCATGCCACGAGGCGCTCACTGGTAACCCCGAAATAGGCGATACTCGTGATGAGCACGAGTGGAAGTATGAACAACAGGTTGTAGATGATCAGGAAAAGGAGGGCGCGCTGTCTGAGCACGTTCTGGCTGAAGATGAGAACGATGGTCGGCAGGTACGTCTGCCCCGTGCACATGAACTCGAACAGCGACACTGGGAATGCAACGAGGAAGGCGCCCGTGGCGACAAATCCCGTGCGCGCCTGACCGCGGATGAGCTTGTGGATGATGCCCTTGTTCCGTTCCGGGAGCTGCAGCGTCATGTCGCCCAGGTCACCGTGCCGGGTCCGCCAGGCGTCGCGCACGGACAACACTGCAATGACGGCGGCAAAGATGCCGATGGCAAGGTAGAACCACTTACTGAGCGCGAAGAACCACTTGGCGCGCGACACCAGCTGGTACAGCCCGAGACCAGCTGCAAGATAGGCAATGAACACGCCCAGGGCGAACGCCAGTCCAACAAACAGGATGTCGCGCTTGGCCTTGCTTCGCATGATGAGGTAGCTGATGAAGAAGATGAGCGTTGCGAACGCGCAGGGGTTGATACCGTCGAGCAGTCCCGCGCCGATGACCGTCAACACGCTGAACGTCTTGAAGACATCGGTGGGCTGGCTTCCACCACCCTTCTCGGCTGCAGTGTAGGCATCAAGCAGGTGCTGCCGGGATAGTGCGGTCGAAGAGCGCAGAGCGTCCTCGAGCCCGTCCTTGATTGCCTTCTCGCGCACAAAGGCTTGATCACCTACGAAGATAGTCGGCGCAACGCCACGCTGCGATACGGGAACCTGGTATTGTTCGTCGAGGGCCGCCCTGATGCCGACGCCTGCTTCGTCCAATGCATCGAACTTCTTGTAGATGGTCACGTTGTACTTGGACTCCAGCGACGTGAGGTACAGATCGACCGCCTGGCATTCGCTGCATCCCTCTGTATAGAAGTAGATGATGGGCGTGGCGTCAGCGGCCGCAGGGGCACTGACAGCGGCATGGGCAGGCCTGATGCCCACGAGGACGCTCAACGCTATCAGCAGCGACAGCACCAACGATCTGACCGTGCGGCTGTTCACAGTGTCCCCTTGGCGAACTGGTCCAGCAGGTCATCGATGGGTCCCGGCGAATTGGCGCTTCCAGAGTACTTGACCTGCATGTTCTCGTCCACCAGCACGACATATGGCGCCAATATCTGATGGATGGTGGCTGCGATGGAAGCATCGCCGTCCGAAATCATGATGGTTTCGGCTGGTGCCTCGCGCATGAACTGCTGCACGGGCGCGAACTCGTCGCCGCCGAAGACAAACACCACCATCGCGATGCCATACTTCTTGTCGTGGACGGTGTTGAGCAGCTTCATGGTCTCCTCATAGCACGCACCGCACGTCGGTCGCGTGAACGCGACGAGGAACTTCTTGCCCTTCATGCTGTTGACGTTGAATGTCGTACCATCAGCCGCTTTGGCCGCGAAGAACGGGAACGTCTCACGCACGCCGATGGTAACCTGGTGAGCCTGATCGATGAGGCGCTGCAGACCGACGGTCCCGAGGTCGCGAGTGTAGATGGAGGTCGCAAGGTCATTGACTGATCGTGTGAGCATCTCCCCAAGGGTGCCACCCCCTGCAGGCTTGATGCCCCCTGCCGTCGTGACGATGGTGTATAGCGTCGTCTCTCGCCATGCTTCAAAATACGATGCGAGGTCCGACGGTGCGCCGGACAAACGGCTCGGGGACATCAGGGCGACTCCCTTGATGATGTAGCTGTCGTCGACGTAGACGCCCACTGTCACGGTGGTCGGCTCCCCCCGCCCGGCAACGGGAAACGGGTTGGGGTTGGTGATCACATACAAAAACCCTGCTGCTCCTTTGTCGGAGTTGGCTGCCCAGGTGCTGTACGTTTCACCCGGCATGCCTTTGCTTTTCAGCGTGTCAGCTGCCTTCACTGTCGCCGTGGGTTCATAGCGATGAATGAGCGCCTCCGGGGAAATGGTGCGCCTGGCCATCAGGGCGCTTGCCCCCCATAGGACTGCAAGGACTACAACGACGAGAATGACAGCCGGAAGAGCCCAGCGGATGCGACTGCCGACTGACCCACGCTTTCTTCGGTTGCTCTTATCTTTCATCTGGACTCCTTGCATAAGTGGCTTGTCTGGTACCCGCACAGTGTACCAGCCCCCGCAGGACCGTCAAACGCCTGCGAAGGCTGGTACGTTCGCCGACGGAGTCGCGTTATCGCTTCCGACGCGCGAGTGTTGCCTTCACTGCTTGTTCAATGTTGGCCGCGCCACGTCTGCACCGAGCGCCAGAAGGCATCATCGTCTTCATTCCGGAAGCGTGCCGTCTGCCTGCACGATGTCGATGGCCGTGAACAGATCTGGAAGCTTGTCCCCGCCACCCTTGTACAGGACGGTCGCCGATTTGTCCAACACAGCCATGTAGGGCGAATCCGGCATGAATACCTGATTCCCCAGGTTGCGGTTGGGGTCCAGGATGACGTCGACTGAAGAACCTACGCGGGCCATGAGCGCCTGAGACCCTGAGCCATCGGCCCCAGCGAACACGACCAGGACGATGTTCCAGGGGTCCCCGCTGAGCGCCCTGGTCTTGTCGACCGATTCGACGACAGCATCAAAACAGGAACCACAGGAAGGCTGAGCAGTTATGAACAGCGTGTTGTGCCCCTTCAGGATCGCCGTGTCGATGCGCCGGCCAGTCGTCGTCGTCGCGCTGAACAAGGGGAAACTCTCATGCGTCGCAAGCCTCGCCGTGCGGTCCTCCGCGATGAGCTGGTTGAGGTCAGCGGTGCTGTTCCTGCTGGCATATACCGAAATAGCCAGATTGCCGATGGCGGCCCCTGCAGGGAGAGTCAACTCACCACCTTCAGAAGAGAGGATTGGTTCGCGTGTCGTGACCAGGTCGCGACACGCAACACCCTTCAGGCTGTCGAGAAGCTTGGAATACCGTGCATCCAGTCCTGTTGGGAACCTGGGAGACAGAGACCACACATGCTGGACAGTCTGAGCATCGTCGAAGTACACTGCCCACGTGATCTGCCGAGGAACGAACAGTGGCACGAGGTAGAGACGTCGAGAAGCGGCGTTGTTGAAGGTGAACTGGTAGACGTCCCCCTTGAACTGACCGTCCTTGTATACCGTATACCATGGGTAGCCCTTGCCTGAACCGACTCTGTCTACAAGATCCGCCGTCTTCCTGAGTTCCAGACTCGGATCCATCTCGTGCACGGCCGTGACAACATTCTGTGTGAGATGGGTCAGCACGATCGCCCCACACCAGGCAGCCAAGAGTAAACCCAGAGCACAGGCTACCACAACCAGGCGGCTGCTGCTTCGATAGACAGTCGTGGCCTGCTCTCGCTCTTTTTTGTGTCGCGTCATCATCATCCTCCTGGTACGCCTCTATGATTTCACTCCGCACCTACTCTACACAAACGACACCAGTCCACGCCGCTACAACCACTAGCACGCCGACGACGAGCCGCACGGCGATGCAAGGATGGATTCCCGCCTTCGCCGAAAGCACCCCTCACCTTGAACCAAAGGGCTCGGGGGGCAGAACGCCACTCCCATGACACTGACATGCTCATGGGAAGCACCCCTCAGAAGCACCCCTCGCCTTACACTGAAAGGCTCGGGGGCATTGGAAGGAAATGCTCGGGGGGGAATGACAGAGGGGGCGGGAATGACGGGTTACTTCTTCCGCTTCAACACTCTGTGCACCGCCGCCTCGATATCGGTGTGGCGGCAGCCGAAGGCAGTAAGCAGTTCGTCGGGCGTGCCGGATTCGCCGAAGCGGTCCTTGATGCCGACGAACTCCATGGGCACGGGACAGTCCTGCACCAGCACCTCCGCAACCGCGGAGCCGAACCCGCCCATGATCTGGTGCTCTTCGGCCGTGACGACGGCGCCCGTCTCGCGGGCAGCCTTCAGCAACAGCTCGCGGTCGATGGGCTTGATGGTGTGGATGTCCAGGACACGGGCATGGATGCCCTGCTTCTTCAGCGCCTCGTGGGCCAGCAGCGCCTCATACACCATGTAGCCGGTCGCAGCGATGGTGACGTCGTCGCCGTCTTCGAAGGTAATGCCCTTGCCGATCTCGAATGGAGTAGCATCGTCGGTGAGAATCGGCACCGCCTCACGGCCGAGCCGGATGAATGCCGGACCCTGCACGGCGGCGACTGCCAGGGTCGCCTTGCGGGCTTCGTTCACATCGCATGGGTTCATGACGATCATGTGCGGCAGCATGCGCATGATGCCCAGGTCTTCCAGCGCCTGATGGGTCGCCCCGTCAGGACCAACACTGATGCCGCCGTGTGCGCCGACGATCTTCACATTCAGCTCGGCATATGCGACGGTGACCCGTATCTGGTC
>DASVKR010000060.1:0-7081 GCA_036385275.1 Candidatus Cryosericum sp.
CACAGACAAGGATATGGCGTTGATCTCTGCAATGAAAGGACAAGAGTAACGTGACCCTCGCATACTATGGCTTCGTCCTGGCTGCACTTTCTCTGCAGTTGCTCATGGGCGCCAACGACGGAGGGACGCTGCTTGGGTCAATCGTGGCGACCAACATCATACGTCCAGCGTGGGCAATCGTTCTCCTGTTCGTCTCAATCGTCGTCGCGCCTCTTGTCATTGGAACCGCTGTTGTCACGACGCTCGGCAATCGTATCGTGCCCGTCTCTTCGATCCGGATGGAGATGCTCTATGGGACAGTCGTTGCAACGATTCTGTGGGTGTGGCTTGCACAACGGTTGCGGTCTCCCGTCAGCATCTCGTACACGTTTGTCGGCGCGCTGCTGGGCTCTGCGCTGGCGGCTGGCTTGAGTGGCAGCCTTCACTGGCAGTACGTCATCCAGATCCTCGGGGGGATGATCCTGGCCATTGTGGCAGGTTTTGTGCTCGGCTATGTGCTCGTCAAGGTTGTCAACGTCGCCGGTTCCCGGGCGACGCCGCGGGCCAATCGTCTGTTCAAGTTGCTCCAGGTGTTCTCCTCAGTCGGACTTGTGCTGGGGTATGGAGCCAATGATGCTGCCAAAACCATGAGTCTTCTCTATATGGCCTCCGTAGTTCTCGGCCGGGTCTCGACACAGGTGACTCTCGCAACCACGACACTGCTCGGAATCGTGTTCATCGTGGGCACACTCTTCCTGGGCGGTGGGTTTGCGCAGACCAGCGGGTTTCGACTCATGAGATCGAGTCCGAAGACGGCTTTTCTTGCCCAGGGAGTGACCGCAACGCTTACTCTGTTGTCCGCTCGACTTGGTATCCCCGTCAGCAGTACCGAGTCATTGAACATGGCGCTGGTCGGAACTGGCGCAGGCGAGCGTCCCGGGTGCGTGCGATGGAACGTCGTGACGCACCTCGTGCTTGGCTGGCTCGTAACCGTCCCCGCTTCGATCGGTCTGTCATGGGCCATTACCTCAACTATTCTGCGCTTGTTCCGTTGAGCTGAAAGGAGTTCTTGTCATGCGCATATGGGATCAGATGTTCAAGAAGGGAAACGAGTTCCAGAGACTCTTGATAGAACAGGCAACACTGGCGCATGAGGGCATGAAGGTCCTCTATGAGTTCCTTGGGATCACGTCCGATGGCCGGGATTCCGGTGAGAAGAGACACAACATGCGTCTCAAGCTGAAGAAGACCGAAGAATCGGGCGACAAGGCTCGCCGGGAGCTTATCAACGCCATCAACAGCAGCCTGGTGACGCCGCTCGAACGACAAGATCTTTTCAGCCTGAGCAACGTCCTGGACGACATCCTTGACTATGCTCTCAACACGGCGGATGAGATGATCATCTATGAAGTATATCCTGACTTCTACCTGACGAAGATGGTTGAGAAACTGATACGTGGCGTCAGCTATCTCGAGGGGGCGGTAGAGGACCTTTTTCGCAACAAGCACATATCGAACAGCAGTGTTGTGAAGGCGAAGTCCATGGAGAACGAGATTGAAGAGACGTATCACGAGGCGCTGGCATTACTGTTCTCCGGAGAAGATTTCAAGTATATGTTCAAGATGCGTGAGGTACTGCGGCATATCAGCAATGCAGCCGACAGAATTGCGGACGCCGCGGACATCATGGGCAACATCATCATCAAGGACATGTAGCGGTCCTGGCCTCGACTGTTGACAAGACGCCCCCGGAGGTCAGCTCCGGGGGCGTCGCAATTGGCGGACACAGCGGGGCTGGGTCAACCGCCTCCCAGGAACGGGATGATGAAGACTGTATCTTCCTCGTGCAGTTCGGCACTATAGGGCATACGCTGTCCGTTGACAAGCACGAAACCTGCGCGGTCGCGGTCAATGCCTAATGCTGCAAGCAAGCCGGCGACATCCGTTCCGGTCGGCACCTGCACAGCGTGCAGATTTCCGACCTGATCGGCGATAATGGCATGCAGTTTGAGCTTTATGAGCATCCAATCTCCTCAGCAGTCGTAATACAGCTCGAATTCCTTGGGATGAGGTAGGCGGCGGAGCGTTTCCGCTTCGTTCTTCTCTTTGTAGGAGCAGAACACTTCAACAAATCCAGGAGGGAAAACGCCGTCTCGCGTCAGAAAATCGCTGCCACGTCTCAGGGCTGCGAAGGCTTCGGGAAGAGAGGTCGGCAACACCGGAATCTTGTGGACAATTTTCTCGGGCAGCTTCTCGATATCACCCGTATATGGGCCGAGATGAAGCGCCGTCGGGCCCGTTTCCTTCTCGATGCCGTCGATGCCGGCAAGAAGCATTGCGCTGATGGCAAGGTAGACATTGGTTGTAGCATCCGGGGGACGGAACTCGATGCGCTTCTCTGCCGCCGTATCTGCATAGATGGGGATACGGACCGCCGCCGTGCGGTTGCCCAGAGAGAAGAACGCCCGGATGGGCGCCTCGAATCCCGGAATGAGTCTCTTGTAGCTTATCGTAGATGGGTTTGTGATGCCGAGAAGGGCCGACGCGTTACTGAGAATGCCGCCGATATAGTGGACGGCGAGCGGCGAGAGGTCGTAGGGTTCTCCACCCTTCTGGTAGAATATGGGTTGTCCTTTTCTGGTCAAATATTGATGGAAGTGCATTCCTGTTCCGGCCTGACCGGCAAGTGGTTTGGGCATGAAGGTTGCCGTCATGCCCATCTGGCGGGCAAGGTTCTTGGCGAAATACTTGATCTTCTGCGACGCGTCACCCATGGCGCGCGGGGTGGAGGGCATGACCTCGAGCTCGATCTGGCCGGTTTCTCCGGCCTCATGATGGTGATAGCGGATGGTTACCCCGACGTTCTCCAGCATCTGAACGAGCGTGCTTCGAAAGTCGAAGAGCCGGTCGAGCGGCTGCTCTGCATGATACCCTCGTCCGTGGCGGATGGCGTAGCCCTGGAGTTGTGAGTTGTCGAGCGACACCGTGCTTCCTGTCTCCGCACTTTCGATCGAGAAGAAACAGGTGGTCTCCGAGGACTTGAAATCGACATTCTGGAAGACATAGAACTCGAACTCGGGGGCAAACCAGGCCGTGTCGGCATAGCCCTTAGATTTTAGCAAAGCTTCAGCCTGTTCTGCAATGAACCGAGGGTCAAGAGCAAAGCGTCGATGGGTGTGGGGTTCAAGGATGTCGCAGAAAACTGCAACAGTAGGGACTTTGGCAAATGGGTCCAGGAATGCCGTCGACAGATCAAGACGCAGGAGCATGTCACTGCGCTCAACCGAGGCGAACCCGGGAATGCTGGAACCGTCGAAAGCCACCCCCTGGGTCAGGAATCTCTGATCGACACGGGACAGGGGAACCGTCACATGATGCAGGCCACCGAACAGGTCGGTGAATTTCAGGTCGACCTGAACAATCTCGTGTTCTCTCGCGTAGTTCAGAAACTGCTGAAGCGTCTTCATTTCTCTACCTCCAGAGAAGCTGCAGGGCCAGACTTGGTCCGTGACCCCGTACTAGCGCGACATGAGGTTCGCCGCTATTGTATTCTGTCTGGCCACCAGGGCCTGGACGTCAATGTTCGTGAACTGGCCGTTCTCGATGAGAACCTTGCCATTGACCATGTTGAGACTGACCTGTTTGGCGTCGCACATGACCGGTGCGGTGAAGGGGTCATGCAGTCCGCCGGCGAACTCGAGAGTGTCGAGATCCCACATGATCAGGTCGGCCGCTTTCCCGACCTCGATGCTGCCGATGTCCGAGTCCATGCGCAAGACGCGCGCGCCGCCCATGCTACCCATGGCAAGAGCCTCCCGCGACGTCAGTGCGCCGGCCCCGTATTTCACCCGCTGGAGCAGTGTCGCCAGGCGCACCTCACCGATGAACGAACTGGTATCGTTGCTGGCACTGCCGTCGACACCGATGCCGATGCGCATGTTTGTTTGCTTCATGACAGTCACGGGAGCGATGCCGGAGCCGAGGCGCATATTGCTGGCCGGGCAATAGGCCATACCGCATTCATGCTCGGACAGCTTGCGGATGTCGCCATCGGACGCCCATACGATGTGGGCAAACCAGGAGCGAGGCGTGAGCCAGTTGATCTCCTCCATGTAGTCGACTGGACGGAAGCCAAATGTCTGGAGACAGAATTCTTCTTCATCCTGCGTTTCGGCAAGATGCGTATGGATGAGCACATCTTCTCTCTCTGCCAGAGCTGCTGTCTGTTTCATCAGGTCCGTCGTGACCGAGAAGGGGGAGCATGGGGCCAGAGCAATGCGGGTCATCGGGTATCGACCGCGGTCGTGGTACTGGTGGATGACGCGTTCGGACTCCACCAGAATCTCCTGATCCGTCTGTACTACGCTGTCGGGAGGGAGTCCCCCATCCTTCTTGCTCAGCGACATACTGCCGCGCGTGGGATGGAACCGCACGCCGATATCACGAGCTGCCCGTATCTCAGCGTCGATGATCGCGTTGTTGCCATACGGATATAGATAGAGATGGTCAGTAGTCGTCGTGACACCAGTCTTCAGCATCTCACAGATGCCGACCTGGGCACTTGTGTAGACGGCCTCTTCGTCAATGAACTTCCAGTGTTCATAAAGGAACGCCAACCAGTCGAACAGCTTGGCATGTTCGACCTGGGGAACGTTCCGAAACAGCGTCTGGTAGAGGTGATGGTGGGTGTTGACAAAACCCGGCATCATCAGCATGCGCGTACCCGAGATGGTGCGGTCTGCAGGAGTATCGAGGACCGGTGTGCCTGTGCCAATGGCCGTGATGATGTTGTCGTCGACGACAACATACGCATCCTTAAGTTCCTGTCGAAGAGCGTCGCCCGTCATAAGGAAGGCGATGTCTGTGATGAGTGTTCGCATGCGCAACCTCCGCTAGTTCTTTCCTATTGTACTGCCATTGAGGCCGTAATCAACGCGCAGCTCGCTTGCTTTCATTGCCACAGCATCTTGCTATAATCGGGGGCGGATCACATTGTCGTGACAAGGATAGGAGGTCGCATGAGGCATATCGTCGTAAGACCCGAGAGTTGCACTGGATGCCGCTTGTGTCAGCTTACGTGCTCGGCTCAGAACTTCAGGCTCAACACGCACAAGGCTGCTCGCATAGGTATCGTGCCCCGTTTTCCAGAAGGCTATTTTGAGGTTCATCTCTGCAATCAGTGTGGTGTCTGTCTGTCGGTATGTCCAGTTGAAGCGATTTCTGTCGATGCAAACGGAGCCTATGTGATCGACGAGTCCACGTGCACCGATTGCGGAGCATGCGTCGACAGCTGCCCGCAGCAAGCGATCTTCAGGTCACCCGCAAGCAAGCATCCCTACATGTGCAATCTTTGCGGAGCTTGTGTGCCAAACTGTGCAGCGCAAGCTCTGACTTGGGAGGAAGACCAATGATAGATGGCTATGGTGGCTCTATTCTGCGTGTCGACCTGACCACGAGGTCGGTAAAGCGAGAACCCGTGACGCCCGAGTTAGCTCAGGATTGGCTCGGCGGTCGTGCATGGATCGCCAAGTATATGTACGAAGAGCTTCCTGCGGGCGTGGATCCGCTCAGTGCCGCTAACAAAGTGTTTGTAGCGACAGGGCCGCTCTCGGGTACGTTGTGGCCTTCCAGTGCCAAGATTGTGTGGGGCACCAAGTCTCCGCTGACGGGAGGCTACATCGACAGCAACATGGGTGGCCTGATCATGGCGGAACTCAAGTATGCCGGCCTGGACATGATCATCCTTGAGGGTGCTTCCGAGACCCCGGTGTACCTCTGTATCGAAGACGACAAGGTCGAGGTACGTGACGCCTCCGGCTATTGGGGCAAGGGCTCGGTCGACACTGAGTACGCCCTGAAGCGCGATCTCGGGGAGGATTTCCAGATTGCGACTATTGGCCCCGCCGGCGAGAACCTGGTGAAGTTCGCATGCATTACACATGATGTGGGACGTCAGGCAGGCCGAGGTGGAATCGGGGCGGTTCTGGGCTCGAAGAAGCTCAAGGCAATCGCTGTGCGTGGAACGAAGCCAATCCCGGTCGCCAACATCGAGGGTCTACTGAAGCACACGACCTCTATCATCGACTACATCAAGAACAAGGCGTACTTCCCGACCTTCTCCAAGTATGGCACGACGGATGTCACGGACTGGTGTGACAGCGTCGGAGTCATCCCTGTCAACAACTTCCAGCATGCGCAGTACGCCAAGAAGGATCGCATCAACGGCAAATACATGCGAGAGCAGATCTATGTGCGTGACAAGGGCTGCTATGCATGTCCTCTGGGCTGTTCCACTTACACATATTCGAAGAAGTACGATGTCCATGTCGAAGGCCCCGAGTACGAGACGATCGGTCTGATGGGCTCCAATCTCGGCATGGACAGTATCGAGGAAATTGCCGTGCTGAACGCCGACGTCGACAATCTTGGCATGGATTCCATCTCTTCTGGATCGGCGGTAGCTTTTGCGATGGAACTGTATCAACGGGGAATCCTGACAAAGGAAGATCTCGGTGGCTTGGAGATGACTTGGGGAAACGTGCATGCTGCACGGGCATTTCTGGGGCTCATCGCTGCTCGACGGGGTATCGGAGCGACATTTGCAGAAGGAGCTCTTGCCGCTGCGCGCATCATCGGCAAGGATACTGAGAAATATGTCGTTCAGGTAAAAGGACTGGACTATTCCGCCTATGATACACATGCTGCCCCTGCCATGATGCTCGCATACATGACCTCAGACATCGGAGCCCAGCACACGCGCGCCTGGGCGATTGTCCAGGATATCAACATGGGGCGCGGCTCCACTGAAGGGAAGGGACAGGTGGTCTATGATTTGCAGCACCTGCGTCCTCTCATGGAAGTGCTGGGCGTCTGTCGCTTCCCGTGGCTCGAGGTGAAGGTGGACTGGGAGGATTACGTCACCGCACTGAACCTGGTCACCGGACAGCACTACACGACGGAAGGGCTGTTCGCCTTCAGTGAGAAGGTGTGGAACCTGACGCGAGCGTTCTGGACCCGTGAGGTCGATGGGTTTGGACGTGCCTGGGACCAGCCGCCGGCGAAAATGTATGAGGAGATGCCCGATGGGCCCACGAAGGGCGCT
>DASVKR010000061.1:0-4210 GCA_036385275.1 Candidatus Cryosericum sp.
TCCCAGCAAGTAGCGTTGTCCTGCCTGGTGCAGGACACGGGCGGCATACTTCCGCTGGTACCCCGTGGACTCACAGAAGTCATCCAGCATGGCTGACTTCTTTGCCTTCCCTGCTCTCAGGTACGCTTGTGCCTTGACCATGGTGAGCTTCTTCCGTTCTCGCATCGTGAGTTCCATTCCTGCTGCTCCTTTCTCATCTCAAGGACCAGCAGTATTCTGTCATCGTTCAGGTACTTTTTCTCGTGAGTTCACGGAACCATTTCAGGTACATATTAGGTGAGTCGATGCGCGTATTTACCAGCTGACCCCATAGTGGTATACTAATATTATGGATACAAAACTGATTGCCATCACGACAGCTTCAGATGAAATGGAAGCAAACATGATTGTCGGCCTGTTTGCTGCTGCCGGGATTCCGGCGATGGCCAAGCGCTCGGTCAGGGACGGGTACGGCACGGTCTATCAGGGTCCCTTTGGGTCGTTTGACATCCTGGTGGACGAAGAGAATGCGACGGCAGCACAGACAATTCTGGACGCCGAGGATGTGCCCGGCGAACTGGACGAAAAGCCGGACATTCCTGCAGACTGAGCATATCTCGGCCGCATCGGCCGCCCAATCAGGCCAGGATCCCCTGGTTGACACCTGTCAATAGAGACCATACCGTAGTTCGGTCGGTGCGATTTGCCGTTTACGTTGATTCCACCAGATCGATTTCTCCGTGCATGTGCTCGAGCAGTTTGCCCATGGGGAGCAGACGCAGTGCGCTGGGGTATCGTACCAGACGCGATCCCGACTTTCGGTATCTCGCGTGCCTTGTTGCGGACGCTCAAGCGTGAGGCTCATCGTCATTGCAATCCAGTCGATTGCTGGTATGATGCTACACGTTAAAGTAACGTCCTCATCCTTACTTTACTAATCTTTGAAAGGGGGTGGTGGTCGAGATGCGCACCGAAGGTAGACACATGGTAGTCGAGGTCTCTGGGTGTAATCCGGATGTCCTGAACGATCTGGACAGAGTTAAGGAGATCTTGCGCGAGTCTGCTCTGCAAGCAAATGCAGAGATCCTGGAATTGGCGTTTCACCATTTTACTCCTCAGGGGGTTAGTGGGGTAGTAGTGATTTCCGAGTCGCATCTGTCCATTCACACATGGCCTGAGTACGGATACGCTGCCCTAGACGTTTATACCTGTGGAGAAAAGACCGATCCATGGCGGGCCATGGAGTATGCCGCTGAGAAGTTTGAGGCAACGACAATCGTCAAGACGGAGATTGCTCGTGGACAGGAGATCGAGGGACACCCAGGCGTTTATGGGCACTCGGTCGTCGAGACGGAGGTTATGAGAGATGGCATGGCAGTGGTATCATGACACATTTGAGCCCGGGGAGGTCCATCTCCACGCGCTGACTGGCGTGATCGCCACCAGGAAGACCAAGTATCAGACGGTAGAAATCGTCGAGTCTGAGCACTATGGCAAGATGTTGATTCTCGATGGCGACTGCCAGAGTTCTGTCAAGGACGAATACATCTATCATGAGTGCCTGAACGAGCCGGCCATGGTATGCCACCCGGACCCGCGCAGGGTACTTGTGGTCGGAGGCGGCGAAGGTGCGTCTCTGCGCGAACTGCTGCGCTTCAAGTCGGTCGAGCATATCGACATGTGCGACATCGACGAGGAAGCCAATCAGATGTATGAACAGTACCTGCCGGAGTATCATCAGGGTGCATTTCATGACCCCAAGGTTGCGATGCACTTCGAGGACGCCCGCAAGTTCATCGAGCGTCAGCCTGACCACTCCTACAGCGTTATCATCGAAGACCTGACTGATCTCTTCGAGGGTGGGCCGTCAATTGTCCTGTTCACCAGGGAGTTTTACCAGCATGCATTCCGCGTTCTGGACGATGGTGGTACCCTCTGTGTTACTTCGTCATATCTGAAGCCGACGAATGTTGCAGTCCACAAGAGGATTTTGGATACCATCCGTTCGGTTTTCCCGATCGCTCGTTCGCTGTACTCCTATGTCGGCGCGTACGATGTTCCCTGGTCGTATATCCTGGCTTCCAAGAAGAATGACCCATTGGACATGGATGCCGCGACGGTCGACAGGATTCTGGCTGACCGCGTTGGGGACACCAGTGCACTGAAGTTCTATGACGGCGTGACACACGAGCGTATCTTCCGCATGCCCAAGGACATACGGGGCATGCTCTCGACACCCGGTGAGCCTCTCGAAGACGGCAAGTCGTTCGGCATAGCTCCAAAGGGCATCTAGAGTTATGGGTTTATGACGCATGTTTCAGCCCGCCCCAGCAGGGGCGGGCTTTTCGCTAGCGAGATTTGCGCAAGATTTGCTATGATATAAGAAAAGGAGCGTGTACGATGGTACGAGTATTCACGTCGGCCAGGATTCTTGATACTGGACGTGGAAGTGATGACGCGACGCGGGTCGTGGATATCCTTGTGGACGGAATGAAGATCGGCCGCATCGCTGACCACGTGGAACCGCCGAAGGGCGCCACCGTCGTTGACGCGTCGAGGTACCTGGTTACTCCTGGATTTGTCAACGCCCACGGGCATCTTGCTATGACGCTCCTGCGCGGGCTTGCCGATGAAGTGTCGCTTGACGTGTGGCTGCAGAACTACATGTTTCCACGTGAAGCTCTCATGAATGGTGACGACATCTATTATGGCAGCTTGCTTGCACTTGCCGAAGGCATCATGTCCGGGACAACAACGTTCGCCGAGATGTACTTCTTCGAAGACGATGTGGCTCGGGCTGTGGACGAGGCAGGCGTACGAGCCAATCTCTCGACGGGTACGGCCTCCCTCGACAACGAGCGGGGCAAGCTGGAGAAGTCTGAAGAGTTCGTCGTGCGCTGGAACAACAAGGCCGACGGCCGCATCAAGACCAGTTTCGGTCCTCACGCTCCCTATACGGCGAGCCCGGAGTTCGTTCGGGAGAACTTCGAACGTGCCCGCGATCTTGGCGTCATCGTGCAGTTGCACCTTCACGAGACACGCAAGGAGGTCGAGGAGTTCACTGCAGCCTATGGGGCGTCTCCCATCACCTACTATGCTGAAGAGGGCTACTTTGGCAACCCGCCGCGGCTCCTCGCCGCCCACTGTGTCTACATGACCGCCCGTGACGCGGAAATCCTGCGTGACGCGGGGGCAAGCATTGCGCTGAGCGTCCAGAGCAACCTCAAGCTCGGGTCCGGCATCGCTGACTACAGGCTCCTGTTGGGCAGTGGAGTGAACCTTTGCGTCGGAACGGACGGAGCAGCCAGCAATGACAACGTCGACATGCTGGAGGAATTGCGCGTGCTGGGTCTGGTCATGAAAGGTTCGACCATGGACGCCTCGGGTATCAGCAACGCCAGCCTCCTTGCGATGGCGACCGCCAACGGGGCTCATGCTCTCGGGTTTGAAGATGTGGGAACGCTGAGCGAGGGGGCCACAGCTGACCTGGTTTTCTGGGATCTCGAGGATGAATCCTTCTGCCCAAGGAACAACGTGGTGTCCCATCTCCTCTGGTCGGCAAACAGTCGAGCCGTCGACTCGGTCATGGTTGCCGGTTCCTGGGTCATGGAGCACAGGCAGTTGCTGGGCATCGATATCGACAAGGTGCGATTTGAGGTGGCACGGAGGGCGCGTCGCCTGGCGGGAGGATGAGCGAAGACGTGGACGAGGATCTCCTGGCGGTTGCCGGAGTACTCTTGAACCTCCTGGCTCAGCGGGGCTGGTGCCTGGGCACGGCTGAGTCGCTCACCGGGGGGATGGTCGGAGAAGCTATCACTGCTGTGCCGGGAGCGTCGATGTCATATATGGGCGGTGTGATCGGCTACACGGACCGGGAGAAGACAGCGCTGTTGGGAGTACCGGCCGAGTTGCTGAAGCAGCATGGCGCTGTCAGCGCCGAGGTGGCAGAAGCTATGGCTCAGGGCTGCAGGGTAAGGCTGAATGTGCACGTAGGGCTCGCGACGACAGGAGTAGCCGGACCGACATCGGACGAGAGAGGGACGCTTGTCGGGACAGTGTTCGTAGCCTGCGCGACGCCGCGGGCGTGCACAGTGGAGCGACTGCTATTGGATGGGGACCGACACCAGATCCGCATCGAATCGACACGTGCAGCCCTTTGGCTGGCCATCCGGCTCGTAACGGCAACCCCGTCAGGGGCGGAGGAGACGACATGAAACCAGCGAGGCTCAGT
>DASVKR010000062.1:0-6636 GCA_036385275.1 Candidatus Cryosericum sp.
TCCTTCATTATCAATTTGCTACAGGTGACCGCCTCGCTTGACCAAGCGTCTATTTCTTCTGATTGTCGCGCTCCGTGTACTCGGTTCTCTCCACACTGGTTCCGGTGTGGGGCGTCATCAGCTTCAGAACTCCCCAGGCAATCAGGGCGATAACCACCATCACAATGAGAGTTGCAGGCTCAAAAATCGCCGTGGTCTCCGCACCACTGGTGGTACCGCGGGAAAAAATGCCTTCAAAAATGCCCACAAGAAACTGAGTAATGCCATAGATGCCACGTACAAAGCCATTGTTCGGGTTTGCTCCCAGTCCTTTGAAAATTAAACGAAAGGCCAGAACAACTTCGATTACGGCGAAGATTACACCAACAATCCGTTTTGAGGTATTACTTTCCGCTTTGGTATTTTGTGTCTCAGTTTGTTGGGTCATTTGATCCATCGCTCCACCTCCGGTTACTACGATAGATTAATTGCATCGTCCACGTGGCAAAAATGACATCCTCTTCTGCGAACCACCTGATGCCCAGTGATTATGCCAATATGGCATTCGTCGGCTAGAGTGTCTTTCTCCCTCTAAGCAGGTTTACCACAACTGCAATGATCGCAAGTACGAGAAGAATGTGAATTAATCCGCCCATAGTATACGAACTAACCATACCAAGAATCCATAAGACTACGAGAATAACGGCAATTGTCCATAACATACTTGTCACTCCTTTGTCGATAATGTGCGCAGAAGGTGCTTGCGCGCTGGATACTGTGGTGGATTCAACTTTGTCAATTATACCACTAAACTCGAGAACTTCGATCTTAACCCATGAACCTGCATCCACACATGTTCCTGACAACGCGAGAGTTCAGACTTGGACGTCCGTCCTCTTCTCGAGCGCCTGAGTCAGCGTGAATACGTCAGCAAACTCGAGGTCGCTTCCCTTGGGGATACCCGTAGCAATACGTGTAACGCGAACCTCCGATGCAGCCAGCAACTTTGCGATGTACATCGCAGTGATGTCACCGTTGAAGTTGGGATTTGTCGCAACAATGACCTCGCGCACATTGTCCAAGCGTATTCGTTCGACAAGGCGGTCGAGCCGCAATTCACCGGCTCCCACACCAGCTATCGGGTCGAGCCGGCCGTGCAGAACATGGTAGAGGCCACGGTAGGCCCCTGTCTTCTCAATTGCAGAGAGGTCGCGTATCTCCTCGACAACACACAGCAGTTTCGCGTCTCGCGACGAATCCTGGCACACTTCACAGAGATCGCCCTGCGCGAAATTGCCGCACCGCCTGCAGAAGGTTATCTCGCGCTTCGCAGCCATCAGAGATTCGGCAAGAGCACGTACATCGTCCTCAGGCTGGTCCAGTAGATAAAACACCAGCCTGTCAGCAGCCTTCGGTCCAATGCCGGGCAGATTGCCCAGCCTGGCGGAAACCTCGATGAAACGCTTGGGCAGGAACACCGCTTACCCGAGTCCGGGAATATGGGGCATACCAGCCGTGATCTTCTTCATGATCTCTTCGGCCTGGCGGTCTGCTTCCGTCTGGGCTTCGCGCACGGCAGCGACGACAAGATCTGCAGCCATCTCAGCGTCGCCAAGATCGAAATCCACCTGGATACTGATACCGATGAGGTCTTTCTTGCCATTGACCACCGCCGTGACGGCACCTCCCCCGGAGGTGGCAGATATCCTGCGCTCGAGCAGCTCCTGGTCGGCACGTGCCGCATCTTCCTGCATCTTCTGGGCCTGCTTCATGAGATTGTTGACGTTGTACATATGGCTCCTCCCCTATCACCTCAGGAGTCGAACAGCGACTCCGTCGCGTCGAACGTCTTCTTGAGCAATTCCAGCTTGTCGTCCACCGGAACCTCTGCCACGGGTTCCTGCTGCGCAGGCTCCTGGGATCCCTCCTCGACCAGCCTGACCTGGTCGACTGCATAGACGGACCGCGCCGCTGGGACAAGAACTTCGTCCTGCTTCTGCTCGAGCATTGTACGGAACAGCTTGGTCTTAGGTCCGAGGACAATCCGCAGGACGCCCTGGTCGACCCTGACTTCGCGAACATCGAGCGCCTGCAGCATCACCCCGATGGGCTTGCTGGCTTCAGAGACAAGTACTTTAAAGTGCGCCCACTGTTCTGCAGGCTCACCTGCGGATGTGATTCTGGATTCTGGAACTGTTTCGTCAGGACCGCCGGGGGACACCTCAACCGTCTTCTGTACAGCCTCCACCTGCCGGACAGCAGGCCTGGGCGCATCCTGACTACTCGTGAACTGCACTCCACGGGAGAACTCTTCATGCGAACGATCAAGACCCATGGGCAGGTCAAGGGCCATTGCGAGCAGGAACGTCTGAACAAGAGGGTACGGATCCGACAGGTAAACCGACTGCTGCTGGATTCGTGCAAAGGTCGCCGCAACGCTCACCAGAGCTGCGTCCGGGAATGCCTTGAGGCGATCGGTCGGAACGCCATCTAAACTCGGAGTCCGCATGGTCACCTTGTCAAGAATGTACCTGCTGACAAGTGCAATCGTCCTCTCAAGCAGGTCAGCAGGCTCTATTCCACTTCGTTCCAACTGGTCCAGAACGGAACTGACTGCCTTCGGATCGCGAGAGAGCAGAGCCTCGACAAGCAAGGAAATGTTCTCTTCGGTCGGCAGCCCCAGCAGGTCCAGCACCGTCGCGCCAGACACCGATTCGGCTCCAAATACAGAGAACTGGTCGACAAGACCTATGGCATCTCTCATCGAACCCCCGCTCAGCGCAACAATCTGGTGAAGAGCTTCATCGGTTATGTTTGGAGCCTCGACGTTCCGAAGGCCCTGAAGGTATTGGAACATGGCCGTTTCCGAAATCCGCTTGAAGTCGAACCGCTGACACCGGGACAGGATCGTCTCGGGCAGTTTCTGAGGTTCTGTCGTTGCGAGGATGAACACGACGTAGTCGGGCGGTTCCTCGAGTGTCTTCAAAAGTGCGTTGAATGCCTGGACGGTGAGCATGTGGGCTTCATCGATGATGAAAACCTTCTTGCGACTATGAGCGGGAACAAACCTGGTGGACTCCCGCAAGTCTCTGATCTCGTCGATGCCCCGGTTGCTGGCGGCATCGATCTCGATGACATCGATATCCGTGCCAGACGTGATCGCCCTGCAGTGCTCGCACTCCATGCATGGATGACTGTTCGGTCCCTTGTCGCAGTTCAGGGCTTTTGCCAGTATACGGGCTACCGTCGTCTTCCCCGTACCTTTGGGGCCTGCAAACAAGTATGCATGGGAGGTCCTGCCAGTATCGACCGACCCTTTCAGAATACGTACGACCGTCTCCTGACCAATAACGCCGTCGAACGTGGTAGGACGGTACTTTCGGTATAGTGAAACGTAGCGCTCAGCGGATGCCATAGTATTTGTAGTATATTGCTCGCACACATCATTGCAAGAAAAACTCAGACCACGACTTCTTGAGGCGCCGAAATGCCAGCCTATACTGTTTGAGTGAAACGATTCTTCCGAACACTCATCATATTCATATGTACAGCAGGTGCCGTTCTCGCTCTGACCTATGCGGTCATCGACCTATATGGGTACAAACGACAATCTGAGCGGGCTGACGTGATTTGTCTGTTCGGAGCTGCGGTTTGGGGAAACAGTCCATCGCCGGAGCTCGAAGCGCGCATCATGTGGGCGGTTCAGCTGTATCGCGAAGGGCGCGCTCCGTTGCTGTTTCTATCCGGAGGCCCTACGGGGTCGAATCTGAGTGAATCGGACGTCATGGGCGCTGTCGCTATCGAGCAGGGGATCCCTCGCAGTGCCCTGATATTCGACAACGAAGGTGTCACCACAGCTCAAACGCTGATAAACCTCAAGCGCTACATGCAGGGGAACGGCCTGACTTATTGCCTGATGGTCTCATCACCCTTTCATATGGCGCGAATCATGATGTTGGCCCGTCTGAACGGTCTGCAAGCATTCACCAGCCCACCCGCCGAGACACCTGTCTCGCTCAGCGTCCTGCAGAGAACAAGGGCAACTGCCCGCGAGGAGCTTGCATTGTTCAAGGACCTGCTTGTCTTCGCCGTGTCGCCTGATTAGCGGGAACGCCTGGCCAATGCGATACGGACAAAGCCCGGATGGGCAGCCCCGACAAGCAATACGCCATGGCTGATCCTCAGTGCTCCTCGTAGCTCTCGCGTCGGTCGAGAAGCGACCGATATGTCGAAACGCTCAAGGCGCCCTGTATACCGTCGAATGTCCTCGGGTGACAGAGATAGCCCGCGACCTACGATGGTGTCGATGAGAGATGAAAGAGCAACAACCCGCACGCCCCCGACTGCCGTTTGAACGCGCACCTTCGCCCTGGCAAAGACGACCAGAGGCCGAACGTGGCACGGAACCTGTGGTTGTAGCCGTCCCTTCACGTACATCGCTTCCGATGTTGCCTGGCGCATGAAATCATGATTCAGAAATTCGCCGTTCCTGCACAGACGCCCGTCCCTCAGACTGATGGTGCCCGAATGGTTCTTCGTCTCGACGACGAAGACGCCAGTTGGACCGACGATGATATGGTCGACGTCGCCAGCATAGAAGCCGAGGCCGTTGAACACGTGGAACTCCTGTGGTAGTCGTGAGAGAACAACGCCGACATCGTACTCGCCGCCTGCCCCACCGTAATACTGATCGGCAGCAGCTTCCAGACTGAATACATCGCGCACGCACCAGAACCCCAGAGCCACGACGACACACCCTGCTCCAGCACCAACGAAACCACTGGTCTGGACTCCAGACTGGAAAAGGAAATATGTCAGAATTCCCATCATCAGCATGGGAACAAGAGCCCGAAACATGAGCCGATCGCCCTTACGATATGTCGCTGCTCCAGCCTTGCCATGAACTTGTGCCATCCACTCTCCTGTGAAGAGGCTGCCTCGAGTCAACAAGACCTCCGTGCAAACACCTCAAGTATCTTAGTGTATCCTCCTGCCGTCCGCGTACAACCCAATACCTCCCATATCGACTGCTATTCGTCACATGTTGCAGTCAGCAACTACTCCAGGCTGCCCTCCCACAAACAGTTGGTTTTCTTTTCGCACTCAGCAACTATAATGACTGGCATATACGGTTGGAGGATCGCCATGATCAAGTCAGTCAAGGGAACCAGCGACATAGCAGCACCCGAAGTCCTTCTTTGGCAGTATGTGGAGAGAACCATGGCTAACACTGCCAAAGCTTATGGCTACGAAGAGATCCGCACTCCGACCATCGAGATGGAGGAGCTCTTCTCCACGTCGGTTGGGCAAGGCACCGACATCGTCGAGAAGGAAATGTATGCCTTTCCGGACAAGAAGGGGCGACGCCTCGTCCTGCGCCCCGAAGGGACAGCTGCAGCATGCCGGGCATATATAGAACACCAGATGAATCTGCAGCCTTCTCCGGCCAAGTTCTACTACATGGGGTCGTTCTTCCGATATGAGCAGCCTCAGAGTGGGCGCAAACGGGAGTTCCACAGCTTCGGCGTCGAGGCGATCGGCGAACAATCGCCGCTTCAGGATGCCGAGGTCATCGATATGGTCATGACGATGTTGTCAAGACTCGGCCTGGCACACCTGTCCGTCGATATCAACAGTATCGGCGATGACAACTGCCGACCCGCCTACAAGGACGCGCTCCGGACTGCGCTGGCGACGCATGAGAGCGAGCTGTGTGAGGACTGCAAGAGGCGCATGAACGACAACCCTCTCCGCGTGCTTGACTGCAAGCGCGAAGACCCATCACTCCTGGAGTCGCTGCCAAAGTCCGCGGACTATCTGTGCACAGACTGCGAGGACCATTTTCACCGCCTGCTGTCGACTCTCGACTCTCTGAAGATTCCATATTCAATCAACCACAGACTGGTTCGAGGCCTTGACTACTACACCAGAACCGTATTTGAGGTTGTCTCTGAGGATCTCGGTGCTCAGAATGCCCTCCTGGGAGGAGGTCGCTACGACTATCTCATCCGCCACCTGGGAGGACCGGCTACTCCTGGCGTCGGCTGGGGTCTTGGACTTGAACGCCTTACGTCCGTGCTGACAGCGCGCTATCCCGAGCTGACTGGTTCACTGGCAATCCCCCGAGCGTACATTGTTCACTCAGAAACAGCCACGGCTGTAGCCTTCGAGTTGAGGCGCACCCTGGCCAACACGGGTTGGGCTCTGGATCTGGATGCGCGCCAGGATGGGTTTGGGAAGCAACTGGCACGGGCATCCAAGAGGGGTGCCCGCATGGCCCTCATCCTTGGTGAAGACGAGATTGCGGCAGGCACATGCGCGGTGAAAGACCTGACGTCGGGTTCCCAGTGGACCGTGGCCCTGGCTGGCGTGGCCGACTGCCTTGCCAGTGCTGACCAGAAGTAGAGCCGAGGTGTGCAGGGGCTTGCATTGGTTTTCCTGCGTTTTCAAGTATAATAGTGTCGTGTCACCCTGCGATGCCCGTGAACCACTTGACGGGTTTGAGCCAACACAAATCACTCGGAAGCAGATGCCCTGTGGATACGAGCGCTTCGCAGTGTTCTTGAAGCAGGGAACTTTATGCTCCCACCTGCTTAGGCAGGTTCAAAAGCTTCGTCAAGGCACGACCTTGTGGGGTGGCCTCTTGATATGTGAGCG
>DASVKR010000063.1:0-3737 GCA_036385275.1 Candidatus Cryosericum sp.
GCTTCGCGAAGGCTGAAGGACACTGCACTGTCCCATCGGCGCATCATCATCCTGGAAGTCATGGGCAGGAACGCCGGATGGGTTGCACTCTACACCGGCATCGGCTCAGGAGCCGATTACACTCTAATCCCCGAGGTCCCCGTCGACTGGGACGCCATGGTGCGACAGGTCATGACCGCCTACAAGCGCAAGAAGTACGCCTTCATCGTCGTGAGCGAGGGCGTGGAAGTCACGCAGGTCACCAGCGAGAAACTAGACGACTTCGGCCACATGCTGCTGCAGGACAGGGGTGTGGGGCCGGAAGTGGCCAGAATCGTCGAAGAGAAGACAGGAATCTCGACTCGTTCGGCCACGATAGGGCACATCCAGCGGGGAGGCAGCCCCACCCTGTTCGACCGCATCCTGGGATCCCGCGTCGGCGTGAAAGCCGTCGAGATGATCCATGACGGCGAATTCGGCAAGATGGCTGCTCTCCGCGGCACCGAAGTAATCGCAATTCCGCTCACCGAAGCTGTTGGCAAGCTCAAAACGGTCCCTCAGGAGTGGGTCGACCTCCTGAACGTCTTCTCCAAGTAGCCATGAAACGCATCGGACTTCTGACGAGCGGCGGCGATGCCAGCGGCATGAACGCTGCCATCCGTGCAGTGGCACGTACGGCTGCGTCTATGGGAGTCGAGGCTGTCGGGTTTGAGCGCGGCTACGATGGACTGGTATCCAACACGTGGATAGAACTCAACGCACGCAGCGTCTCCGGCATCCTGGAACTCGGAGGCACAATGCTCAAGAGTGCCCGCAGTGATCTGTTCCGCACTGAGGAAGGCCGTAAGCAGGCAGCGCTCGTCGTCCAGGAGAATCGGCTGGACGGCATGGTCATCATCGGGGGCAACGGCTCACAGACTGGTGGTTACCTGCTTGGCCAGTTCGGTGTTCCCGTCGTCGGGGTCGCGTCGACCATCGACAACGACCTGCATGGCTTCGACTACACTATCGGGTTCGATACAGCCGTCAACATCGCCATCGACGCCATCGACCGTATTCGCGACGTGGCGGAGTCTCACGACCGCGTTTTTATCGTCGAGGTCATGGGCAGGGACAATGGCTCCATTGCACTCGAAGCCGCTCTGGCGACGGGCGCCGACATCGTTCTGACCCCCGAATTGCCCTTCAGCATCCCCGAACTCATCACACGCCTGCGCGACGACGTCATGGCGCAGAAGAAACACCACATCATCGTTATGGCGGAAGGCGCAGGGCATGCAGAGGAGTTGTCGCAGTACATCAATGCCAACCTGCCGGTGGAGTGCAGGGCGACCGTCCTTGGCTACGTCCAGCGAGGGGGGAGCCCCACACGCTTTGATCGCATCCTGGCCAGCACATCGGGAGAAGCGGCCGTTGTCGCTCTCAGTGAAGGACACGCGGGTGTCGTCGCAGGAACACGCGGCGGACATATCGTCCTTCAGGAGACGCTCGAAGCAGTCACTCAGCGCAACCTTCTCAAACCAGAGCTCGTGGAACTGCTGAAGCGAATATCCATCTAGTCTTGCTTCATATCGGGAGGACCAATTGGGTCGAGTCTTCAAGTCGCTGACCTTCCAGATTATTGTGACTGCCCTGCTCATCGTGGGTGTCTCGATGGCGATTCTGAGCAACCGCCTCATTGTTGAGTTTCAGGACGAGCTCGTCATGAAGGAAAGCGAGACCCTCCAGGCCATAGGATCGCAGGCTGTCGAGCGATGGAACCGCATGTACCGCGAATTGTACAGCAGCTACAAGTTCGACGAGCTGACCCAGAACAAGCAGAACGAGTTGGTGAGCGTCTTCCTCGCCAAGTCTTATTATGACTACATCAACGTGTTTAAGGGCAACTTCCCCCGCGTCAGCATCGGGTATCAGGTCAGCCTCTTCACGCCAAGTCTCGTCTACCTGACCGACGGGTCGCGCGACTCGCTACCCAAGTTGACCGTCGCTCTTCCTTTGAAGGCAGGCACACGAACTGCCGGCTACTTGATCGTCGACAGGGACATGCCTCAGGTCCTCGCTCCATTGCAGCGTGTCCGTTTCGAGGCCTTCAAGACTTCAAGTGTCTCTATTGGGCTGAGCGGCGCAGCGACAATCGTTCTGCTGGCCTTCTTCCTGATACGGCTGCTATCCCTGCGCCGCAGCGTCGTCCGGCTCAAGACCAACCTGGACACGCCCGTGCCGCGCGGTGGAGGGGAGCTGGGAGAGATCTCGCGCGCTGTCGCCGACCTGGCCCATTCACTCAAGCGGAGTATCGAAGAAGCGAAGCAGACCGAAGCCCTCAAGACGCTTGGTATCTTTACGACCGGCATCGCCCACGAGGTACGTAACCCGCTCACAAGCATCAAGGGATATGCAAGCCTTCTGGAGAAAAAGCTGCAGGGGCGTCCCGAAGCCAAGTACATCATCCCCATCCGGAGTGAAGCCGACCGCCTCGAAGCGCTAGTCAAGGACCTCCTCACTTTCGGACGCCCGTCGCCGGTCCAGCCGATCGAATTTGATCTCCGGGAGCCCTTCATTTCGCTCGGCGAGCTCATGGCACAACAGTTCAAGGACAGACACGCAACACTCGACCTCCAGGTACCGCAAGTCATGGTCACCTGGGATCCGCGCCAGACTGAGCAGATGTTCATGAACCTGCTGCAGAACGCCATACAGTCGATGCAGGATAAGGAAGGCGGAACTGTCACCGTCACTGCAAAGACCGACGCGGATCGGGTCATCGTCGAGGTACGTGATGTCGGTGTCGGTATCAAGAACGAGGACAGGCCCAAGATGTTCACCCCGTTCTTCACGACCAAGGAACATGGTACAGGTCTTGGCCTTCCCATTTCCCAGAAGATCGCATCCTTCCACAATGGGGTTATCACCTATGAGAGTACAGAGGGGGCAGGCACGGTTTTCACTGTCAACATGCAGCGAATCATCAATCCTGTTGTTTGACTCGGACTTCGAAACCGATAAAATGTGCAATTGCCTATGAAAACCCTGAGCAAGCTCATTCTGGTCGTGGACGACGAGGAAAACATACGCGAACTGCTTCGCGAATCACTTGAAGACGAGGGCTATCGCGTCAATGTCGCCAAGAACGGCCAGGAAGCAGTCGAGAAGGTTAAAGCTATGAGCCCGGACACCGTCCTGATGGACGTCAAGATGCCCGTCATGAGTGGTATGGATGCTTTTCTCAAGATCAAAGAGTCCCAGCCTGATCTCCCCGTCATTTTCCTGACAGCGTTCGGCTCGTCGGATCTCGCCATTTCGGCCATGAAGTCCGGCGCCTATGACTATCTGACCAAACCGTTTGACGTCGATGAGGTGAAAATCAAGGTGAAGAGGGCTCTCGAACTTCGCGAGCTGTCATTTCTCTCAGGACGGACCCGCCCCGAGGACCTTCCCGTCATCAACAGCGATGAGCTGGTTGGCCAGAGTCCACTCATGCAGGAAGTCTACAAGCAGATCGGCAAGGTCGCCAGCTCGGACGCGACCGTTCTCGTTCTCGGCGAATCAGGTACAGGCAAGGAGCTGGTTGCCAAGGCCGTTCACAATAACAGCCATCGGAAAGACGGTGCGTTCGTCGTCGTCAACTGCGCGGCCATCCCGGAGAACCTTCTCGAGAGCGAGCTGTTCGGTCACGAAAAGGGAGCCTTCACTGATGCCTTCGAGACACACATCGGCAAGTTCGAGCAAGCATCCAGTGGCACCATCTTCCTCGACGAGAT
>DASVKR010000064.1:0-4274 GCA_036385275.1 Candidatus Cryosericum sp.
CGATTCGAGAGGATTGGTCTCGCGTGAGACGATCGTCTGGAGGGCAGAGATAATCTGAGCGGCGGCCACGACTGGGTCCGCGCCGAGATGTGGTGCCGCGGCGTGTGTGCCCTTGCCGGTGACCGTCAGCTCGAACCGGTCGGCTTCTGCCAGGAGAGGCCCCGCACGCAGACCGACCTTGCCAAACTCGAACGTGTTCCACAGATGCATCCCGAAAACAAAGGTAACATCCGGGTTCTGGAGGACCCCCTCCTTGACACATGGCTCCGCGCCGCCGGGCGAGAGCTCCTCTGCCGGTTGAAAGAGCAGTTTGACCGTACCGCCAAACTGGTCCCGGTGGTCGACTAGCCAGTGCGCGACGGCGAGCAACGTCCCGGTATGGCCGTCATGGCCGCAGGCATGCATCACACCCTTGTTCTGTGATGCAAATGGCAGACCAGTCTCCTCGGTCAGCCGCAGGGCGTCGATATCGGCGCGCAGCAGGAGGACCTTGCTGCTCGCAGGGCCTTGCGTTCCGGCAATGGTCGCCGTGACCCCGGTTCCCGCTATGGGCGAGGGATTCAGACCCAGGCTGTGCAAGCAGTCGGTGATGTACCGCTGCGTCTCATGTTCTTCGAACGAAGGTTCCGGATGGGCGTGCAAATAATGACGATGCTCCGCCGCTTCTCTGGCGTACGTGTCGATGTCGAGCATGCTCTCATCTCTTTCCATGGTCGTTCCAGATGTGTGGGGTTACAGTCCCGCGACAGGTTCGGACATGCCCTTCTTGAAGTAGGCGTGGGGCATCTGCGGTGTGTTCTGGGCAAAACCGACGCCGCCCTGGTTGTCGACGACGATGATCCCCGCCTCGGTCCCCAGCATGTTGCTCAGCATGTTCACTGCGCCCGATGCTGCGCCCTGGGCGTCGAGCCCCATGCGCATGAAATCGCATGCGGTCTTGGTGATGAGGGTGCGCATCATGCTCTCTCCCAGTCCGGTCGACGAGGCGCCGCCGAACGTTGTGGCATACGTTCCGGCGCCAGGCAGCGGGGTGTCCCCGACCCGCCCGAGCAGTTTGAGGAAGACGCCGCCAGTGGACGTCCCTGCGGTGACGCTGCCCTTTTCGTCCACGGCGACGGCACCGACGGTGCCGTGCATGAACTCCGGATGTTCTTTCATGAGGGCTTTGAGTTTTGGCCAGTCGCCCGCGTCACCACGGAGGAATTTCTCGCGATATTCTCGCCATTGGACACGCCGTTCCGCAGTAATGGGATTGTGGGGCGCGATGCCCATCATGTGGGCGAACTCCTGAGCGCCATTGCCCTGAAGGAGGACATGGTCCGTCTTCTCCATGACCATTCGCGCCAGCGAGATGGGGTGCTGAATGTTCTTGATGCCGGCGATGGCTCCGAATCCAAGTGCAGGGCCATAAGCAACGGCTGCGTCCATCTCAACTTCTCCGTCGAACGTCAGTGCGGAGCCGGTGCCACAGTTGAACAGCGGACTGTCCTCCAGGATCTTGATAGCAGTCTCCACAGCGTCCAGCGAGGACCCACTGCTCGCAAGAACGTCACTTCCTGCAATGACAGCCTCCCGGACTCCGGCAATGACAGCCTCTTCCTTTTCGTGGGGTACTGCTCCGACACCGCCATGAACGATGATTGAGTACATTGGTCCTCCACACTGAACATGATTACCTACCTTGCAAGTATATGGTATACTCAATGAATGACAACCCGGCTTCAGAAGCGACGAAAGAGCTCGCAGTCCGGGGTGGAAATGGGGAGGTTTGGATGGAAACAGCAACAAAACTGGTCGAGATAGCCAGGAGGCTGTACAATCGGAACATGAACGCCGCCCTGGGCGGCAACATGAGTATACGGCTGGGAGACGAGATCGCCATTACACCAGCCGGCATCAACAAGGGGTTCATGACGGAAGACGATGTGGTCGTTGTCGACATGGACGGCGCCAAGCTGCGAGGAAACGGCACGCCATCATCCGAAGGCAAGATGCACTACGAGATCTACAAGGCGCGGCCAGACGTGAATGCCATCATCCACGCTCATCCCCCGTTTGCCGTCGGGTTTGCGCTGGCGCACCACGACCTGCCGGACGACATTCTGCCGGAGGCGACCATCCTGCTGGGTCATGTTCCCTGTCTGCCATACGTGACGCCGTCGACAATTGAGCTGGCTCTCGAAGTTGCCAGGAGCCTTGCCGACCGCAATGCGGCGTTCATGGCGAACCATGGAGCCATCGTCGTGGGCAGGGACCTGGAGGATGCGTACAATCGCATGGAGCTCCTCGAGCAGACGTGCATGTCTGTGGTGTATGCGACCATGCTGGGCGGCGTGCACCACATTCCTCCCGCCGAGATGGAGTTTTTTGTCACCAACTTCGGGCTGAAGCGCGAGGGCTGAGCCGGACTGGAAAATCTGCCGATAGTTGCTAAGATACAATTAATATGAGCGCGACACATGCCACTGGTGTCATCGAGCTGTACGAATTGCAGAGCATCCTCCAGGAACGTTCGCACCGGAAGGCGGTACAGCGGGCCGTAGAGGTGATTGCACGTCTCGTACCATCGTGCAGTGTGACTCTCATGACGATCAATTCGCGGGGACGGCTGCGCATCGAGGCTTGGGTGAACGCCGCCACCTCCATCGTTCGCAGCGCTGAACGCAACTTCAACCGGGAAGGCCTGCCCAAGAATCTTGCAGACCTTGTCCATACGAAGAAACCAGGGATCATTGAGGACCTCAGCTCGTATGCCGACTGGCGCGAGCCGGTACTTCCTACGGGTTCCTGGGCTGGCTTCCCCATCCTCCTGCATGGGCGCGTCATCGCCATCGTCAACGTCCAGACCATCGAGCAACGCCTCACCCCTGACGTCGTCGCAGACATCGAACCGGTGGTGAACGGCATCGCACTCCTCATTCTGCGCTATGAGGAGGTGCGTGAACTGGCGGTGCGCAACCAGCAGATGAACGTTCTCTATGAGATGGCGGTCGCCGGCGCGCAAGCAACCGACGAACAAGGACTGCAAGCGAAGATCGATCACGTTCTCGAACGCATCGGTCGTATCCTGGGATATGAACATGCCGTCGTCTTCCTGTACGACGCGCAGCGCGAGGCGCTCGTGCCTATGGCCGATCGTGGGCGTGAGCTCGCGCACGCTGGCCTGGAAATAGGTGTGCACGGTCGCAAGGGTGTCACCGCGCACGCATTTCTGTCGTCAAAACCGGTTCTTGTCCTTGACACAAGGCGCTGTGCCGAATTTGTCGAAGGGCTGTGGCCTACACTGTCCGAACTGGCGATTCCACTGATTGCCGGGGGGCAGTGTGTCGGTGTACTCGACCTCGAGTCGCCCAAGGTTGCAGCGTTCACACACTCCGACATTCGGTTGCTTACGCCGTTCGTCTCAGGACTTGCTCTGCTTATCGACAATCAGCAGAAGACAAAACAGCTGCGCGAGCAGGCAACCCGCGACGGCCTTACGGGATTCTTCAACCGTCGCATGATGGATGAAATGGTCCCCAGGGAACTGCAGCGTGCGACCCGGTACCATCGGGACATGAGCCTGGCCATGCTGGACCTCGACGGCTTCAAGGCAGTCAACGACACTCTGGGCCACGAGGAGGGGGACCGCCTGCTGCGGGCCTTCGCGGCTTGCATCCGTAAGATTGTCCGTACCTCTGACCTGGTGTACCGCTACGGCGGGGACGAATTCCTGCTCTTGTTACCCGAGACGGCGCGTGAGCAGGCTGACGAGGTCCTGAAACGTTTGGATAGTACCATATGCCCGGAGCTTGTTACGACGTTGGGGCGCGTGACGTTTTCGGCCGGTATCGCCAGCTATGTCAGCGATCCCTCCGCAGAGGATCTCGTCAAGCTGGCTGACGACCGCCTGTACCAGTCCAAACGGCTTGGCAAGGGGCACATCACCAGCCACTAGAACGTCTTTATTCTTGCATGATGCTGTGGGTCTCCGCCTTCGCGGGGACGACAAATTGAAACCCTTCTGGTTGTCATTCCCGCGCATGCGGGAATCCAGTTCTTGTCCGGGGGACTGCAACCGCTATACTGACCGCATGAAGATTATGATATGCGCCCAGGGCGGCGGTCTCAAGAAGCCCTACAACAAGATGGCACAGGACGAATATTGTCGCCGCATCGAACACTACTGCGAGCTGAGTGTCATCGACGCCGCATCGAGGCAGCTTGCCAACTATGCACGGTTCGAAGAAGGCGCGCGTGTCCTGCTTGATCCCCGTGGTCAGGAGATCACGTCG
>DASVKR010000065.1:0-4539 GCA_036385275.1 Candidatus Cryosericum sp.
GTGCCATTGCCTTCTGGATGCGTACTTCCGTTCTGGTATCGACGCTGCTTGTGGCCTCGTCGAGAATCAGGACGGCTGGGTTTGCCAGGACCACACGTGCGATGGTCAGCAGCTGCTTCTGACCGGCCGAGATATTGGAGGCTTCTTCGTTGAGGACGGTATCGTATCCTTCCGGCAGGCTCCTGATAAAGTGATCGGCGTGTGCAGCCTTGGCGGCAGCCACGATCTCCTCCTCCGTAGCATCGTCGCGCCCATAGGCAATATTCTCACGGATCGTGCCGTTGAACAGCCACGTGTCCTGCAGAACCATACCGAACATGGTGCGCAGACTGCCCCGACGCATCGTTCGTATGTCGACACCGTCGAACGTGATCTCGCCGTCCTGGATGTCATAGAAACGCATGAGCAGGTTGACCAGCGTCGTCTTGCCTGCCCCGGTCGGTCCGACGATGGCGACGGTATCGCCTTGCTTGACGTCGAGATTCATATCTCTGATCAGGGGTTCGGTCGCCCGGTAGCTGAATCCGACATGATCGAACTTGATGGCGCCGCGAGGCTGGGAGATCACAATCGCGTCCTTGGCGTCCGGCTGCTCCTCGGGCTCGTCGAGCACACCAAACACACGCTCGGCACACGCCATCGTCGACTGAATGACGTTGGCGATGCTGGCCGTCTGGATGATCGGCATCGAGAAGGACCGTGAGTACTGGATGAATGCCGTGATGTCGCCCAGGTTCAGGAGATTCCTGGTGACGTAGACGCCTCCAAGGACCGCAATGAAGACATACCCGAGGTTGCTGATCAAGTTCATGACGGGGAACATGATGCCTGACATAAACTGAGCCTTCCATCCGGCCTGATACAGGTCATTGTTGACCGCCTCGAAGGTGGCGATCGACTCCTGTTCATGGCCAAACGCTTTGACCACATTGTGACCAGTGTACATCTCCTCTGCATGACTGCTGAGACGACCAAGGTGCAACTGCTGCGCACGGTAGAACTTCTGCGATTTCCGCGCGATGAGTGCCGTCGTGAGGATGTACAGCGGCAACGTGGCAATCGTCACGAGGGTCAGCTTCCCACTGATCGTCAGCATCATGTAGATGTAGCCGAGAATCTGGAACACGGAAACGATGACCTGTGTGAGTCCCTGCTGAAGGGTGGTCGAGATCGTGTCCATATCGTTCGTCATGCGGCTCAGGATCTCGCCATTGGAGTGCATGTCGTAATAGCGGAGGGGCAGTGCCGCCAGCTTGTAATCGAGTTCCTGTCGCATGTCATAGGTCGTCCTCTGGGCAACATCCGACATGATGTACTGCATGACAAAGGTGAGCAGCGCACTCAGCACGTAGACGAGGACGAGGAAGAGCAAGGTCTTCCCGATCGCAGGCAAGGGGATGGTGCCACCGTTCTCCCGGATATCGGCGATGCCCCTGTCAAGGTCAGTCTGTGAAACACTGATGGTCTGCTGTTGGCCGGTCATTGGCAGGAGTTTGCCCAGATTGATAATGGTCAGGACGGTGTCGGCCTTCTTGTTGTTATCTGTGATGCTGCTGACGAGGGGCAGGGCAACAAACTGCTGCATGGCGGTCAGCTGCTCGGGAGTCAGCTTCGCAGCATCAAGAAATGCCTTCTGGACCGTGCTCTTGACGGTCTCCGCGGCCTTGGCCTGAGCATCAGCAAGTGCCTTCGCCATCGCGGGCTGCTGTTTTGCCGATTCGGCATCGACAGCGGCTCTGGCCTGAGCGACTGCCTGCTTCAATGCGGCAGCGTCCACCTGTGCTACAGCTTGTTTCTGGGCGGCGGCGAGCGCGACCTGCATCGCCTGCGCTTGCTTGACAGACTCCGCGTCGACGGCGGCTTTCGCCTGGGCGATGGCCTGCGCGAGAGCTGCAGCGTCCACCTGGGCCTTCGCTGCCGCGGCAGCCTGCTGCTGGGCAGTGGCGAGTGCAGCTGCATACCCTGGAATGTTCTCGAGCGGCACACCCGGAGCCTGGGCCGCGAACTGCTGATCGACCGCCTGTTTGGCGGCCACCTCAGCTGCTGCCTCGGCCTGCTGTTCAGCTGCTATCAATTCTGCGGGAGGGTTCGTGGTCAGTGCCTGGGTGGCAGCCGTCTCGGCCTGTGCATATGCTGCCTGCTTCTGGGCTGCCAACTTGACGTCGAATTGCTTCTTGACCTCAGCCTGTGCCTGCTGCTCGCCGGCGATGAGTTCCTTTGGAGGATTGGTCGTCAACATCGTTCTGGCTTGTGCCTCGGCCTGTGCATATGCTGCCTGCTTCTGGGCTGCGAGGGTGGCTTCAAACTGCTTTGTGACCTCAGCCTGTGCCTGAGGCAGAGCCGCGTCCTGCGCACTCTGCAATTGCTGCAATATATCCTTGATCTGCGGAACACCCTGTTCCTGCGCCTTGGAGATCCCGCTCACCATGCTCTTTGCAACAAACCCGTTCATAAGCTGGTTCACTGCATTTCCACTGATCTTGGGGCCAGACACGGCAAACGCAGTGCTCGCGATGGCAAGCGCAAAGACAACCATCAGTTTGGCAGTCTGTGGTTTGAGGTATTGCGTAAGACGTCTGGTCGTGCCCCGGAAGTCCTTGGGCTTCTCTACGACCCCACGCATGCCACCACCGGGGCCACCGCCCATCGGCCCGCGTACGGTGACCTGCTGTGCCTTCTTCTCTTCGCTCATGCCAGTTCCTCCTCTGAGAGCTGCGAGTAGACAATCTCGCGGTAGACCTCACAGGTCTTCATCAGCTCCTTGTGCGTGCCGATACCGGCGACCTTGCCTTCGTCCAGCACAATGATGCGGTCGGCATTCATGATGCTGCCCACTCGCTGGGCGACGATGATGACGGTCGCGTCATGGGTCTCCTTCTTAAGGGCTGTCCTGAGGTTGGCATCCGTCTTGAAGTCAACTGCCGAGAAGCTGTCGTCGAAGACATATATCTCCGGCCTGCGGACAAGAGCACGTGCCATGGCAAGCCGCTGTTTCTGTCCCCCGGAAAGGTTCAGTCCGCCTTCGGAGAGCATCGTCGCGTATCCGTCCGGCATCGTGGTGATGAACTCGGCCGCCTGTGCCACATCGGCAGCGTGTGCTACTTCCGCGTCCGTGGCGTTTTCCTTGCCATAGCGGATGTTGTCAGCAACGGTGCCGGTGAAGAGGACGGCCTTCTGGGGCACGAAGCCGATCCTGCGTCTGAGGTCCTCCTGCGAAAGCTCTCGCACATCCACGCCGTCGACCAGAACCTTGCCACTGTCCACATCATAGAACCGGGGGATGAGGCTGACCAGCGTCGTCTTTCCACTGCCGGTGCTGCCAATGATGGCTGTCGTCTCGCCTGGATTTGCGTCGAAGCTGATGTTGCACAGGGCGGACTCTTCGCCGCCGTCGTAGCTGAAACCGACATCCTGGAAAGTCACATGACCTCGTTCTCCATCGGTCTGTCGTACCTCAGCGGCGTCCGCTATCTCGGGATGCGTCTCGAGCACGGCCATGATTCGGTCGCTTGCCGCCACACTGCGTGGCAACTGTATGAACAGCATGGTCAGCATGAGAATCGCTATCAGGATCTGAAGAGCGTACTGCATGAAGGCAAGCATCGGGCCCAGCGTCAGATTCCCGGTGTCGATGCGCTTGCTGCCGAACCAGATGATAGCGATCGTGACGCCGTTCATCACGAGCATCATGAGCGGCATCAGTCCCGCCATGATGCGGTTCACTCTGATATACGTATTGGTAACATCAGCGTTGGCCTTGTCGAATCGGACTTTCTCATGATCGATCCGATTGAACGCCCGGATGACGCGGATACCGGTGAGATTCTCACGAACAACCTTCGTGATCTTGTCGATTTCGGCCTGAACCAAGCTGAAGAGCGGTATGACCAGCCTCATCACGATCACGATCGCCACAGCGATGACCGGAAGAGCGACATACAGGATCTGCGTCAGCTGCGGGTCTGCGGCATAGGCAAGGAATGCAGCGCCAACACTGGTGAAGAGTGCGTTTGCGATCATGGTCAGGAACAGGACGGTGCTGGTCTGGACCTGGACGACGTCGTTTGTCGTCCTCGTGAGCAACGTCGACGCACCGAACTTGTCAAATTCGTGAAGGGAGAAGTTCTCAACGTGCGTGAAGATCTTGGCACGCAGGACCCTGCCCAGGCCCAGGGCTGACCGAGAAGCCATCAGGCTTGCCAGTACGGCACAGATCCCGCCCGCTGCTGAGACCAGGAGCATGATGCCCCCTTCCTTCCAGATGTAGCCGATATCGGAAGCAATGATGCCCTTGTCGACGATGTTTGACATCAACGTGGGCAGCTCAAGGTTGGCCCTGACCGACAGGTACATGAGTGCCACACCGACAATGATGAGAATGGTGAACTGCTTCAGATTCCGGTATATTTTGAACAGATTACGCACGGTACCACCTCAATGTCGAGTTGTCGTCTGTGATGCAGGCTGGAATATTCGCATGAGTATTTCGGGGTCAGGCATTGTTTCTATGGTTCCGGAGACTTTCAGTGAAGCGAGGCC
>DASVKR010000066.1:0-5357 GCA_036385275.1 Candidatus Cryosericum sp.
CCTTGCGACGCCGCCTTCCCTGCGAATATCAGCCGGAATCCGTTCGAGTGCCATCACTGACACTGCACCGGCTTCTTCGGCAATCTTCGCCTGGTCGACCGTCGTGACGTCCATGATGACGCCACCCTTGAACATCTCTGCCAGACCGCGCTTTACCTTGGTCGTTCCGATTTCAGCCATGTCGTTATCACCCCTTTAACCTTTAAAGTTTACTGTCATTTGGTGATTTGGCAACGTATTCAGCCGCACACCTTCCAGCCAGAAATCCGGTCGAGAAAGCTGCCTGCAGATTGTAACCACCCGTGACAGCCTGCAGGTCCAGGAGCTCGCCGGCAATGAACAACCCGGGAACGAGTCTCGACCCCATCGATCGCGGGTCGACCTCTCGCAGAGAGACACCCCCCTGCGTGATGATCGCGGAGGCAAGAGGGTCGGCCCCTGTGCATCTCAGCTCCACTCCCTTGATTGATCTGGCAACTGCAGCAAGAGTTTTCCTAGGCAATGGCGTCCTGCCCTTTCCTTCGATGCCCCACACACGCATCAGCTCAAGAGCCATCCGTCTCGGAAGGAACCTCGTGACATTCACCAGGATCTCGTCGGCATTTCCACAAGCCTCGATGGCGTAAAGCTCCTGGTCCAACGTCTTCTCGGGCTGCAGATCCATGTACAGAACGACAGCCTTGCTCTCGGCCAAGGCCGGTGTGACGGCCAGACTCAGCGACAGGACGGCCGGTCCTCCAATCCCTCGGTCCGTTATCATGACTTCTCCCTGCCTTCGAGCCAACAGCTGAGGACCAACCCACGCCTCGACAGCAACGCCCTCGAGCGAGATCCCCGCAAGTTCTCTCAACCACTTCTCAGGACAGTGCAGGGAAACCAGACCAGGCAGTAGTCGACCGGGATGATGGCCCACGTGCTCAAGAAGTTCATAACCGTCTCCTGTCGACCCGGTACCAGGATAGGATTTTCCACCTGTGGCCACGACCACGGCCCGGCAGTACAACAACCCACCAGACTCCAAGCCGATCGTCCAGTCGCCGGAGTCAGAATCGATACTTCGGACCCGAGCCGAGTAGAGGATGTCAACGCCGTCTCGCACGAGAAGCAGCCCGAGAGCCTGGACGACGTCCTGCGCCTTGTTCGTCACAGGGAACACTCGGCCACCCCGCTCCGTCTTGAGTTGCAGGCCGGCTTCGGCAAAAAAAGCGGCAAGGTTATCCGAGAAGAAGGACTCGAAAGCCGGGTAGAGGAATCGGCCGGAAGGGCCGAAGGCCTGGACAAACTCGTCCAGTGAGCGCGCATTGGTCACGTTTGCCCTGCCCTTGCCAGTGATAGCCAACTTCCTGCCCAGCACCCGATTCCGTTCCAGGATGAGGACTGACCCATCGTGGCCAGAGGCTTTGAGGTGCCTTGCGGCAGACAATGCCGCCAGCATCCCGGCAGCACCACCACCTATGACACAGACCTCAGCTCTTGTTTCCATCGGCAGGTAGATTATAACAGATTTGTGCGCGCCACTACTGCCACGTTGCTCAGCAATCCTCACTGTTCTTCTTGCCAACCGGGGGAAATGGAATACAATCATCGTTGCGCGCCCGTAGCTCAACTGGATAGAGTGACGGTCTACGGAACCGTAGGTTACAGGTTCGATTCCTGTCGGGCGCACCAGTCCTGACATGGCTCTCACTGATGTTGATTGCATGCTCCTTGCGCTTAACGAGGCCAGGCGTGCCCTTGATGAAGGAGAGATCCCTGTGGGTTGTGTTGTTACAAGAGTTGGTAAGTTACTTGCTTCCGCACACAACACGCGAGAGAGCGCCAAGGACCCGACGGCACATGCCGAGATGCTCGCGTTGCGATCCAGCGCCGAGTGTCTACAAGATTGGCGGTTGGACGGATGCGTCCTGTACGTTACTCTTGAGCCATGTCCAATGTGTGCTGCCGCAATAGCTCTTGCGAGGGTGCAGCGGGTAGTATTCGCAGCGTATGATTTCGACAATGGAGCAGTGGGCAGCAATGGCAATATGCTTACGCGGCCCATCTTCGGATACACTCCGGAGGTGGTTTCTGGTTTGTTGCGCGCTGATGCCGAGGCTGTCTTGCGGCAGTTCTTTGCACGTATCAGGTCCAAACGGAGAGGTGGCTGAGCGGTTGAAAGCGCCTGCCTCGAAAGCAGGTGACGGGGTTCCCTCGTTCGTGGGTTCAAATCCCACCCTCTCCGCCAGCATTGCACAGATGCTGGAGTTATCGTCAGCCTGCACACTTCTTGATGCTGCGGTGCGGCCATGAACTCAGGATATGCTCCCAGATATGGCATCGGCTTCGCTTCGCTTCTCGATGAAGTGTCCAGCGTAGCCCTCAGCGTTACGGGGATTGTTCCTCCCAACCTCGTCGGCACCATGTACAGAGTCGGCCCCGGCAGGTTCCAGATTGGGAGTCACACTGTTGGACATTGGCTGGATGGCTTCGCCCTCCTGTCATCAGTGACCTTTGGACCACACGGGGTCACCTGCGGCAACCGCTTCCTTGCAAGTTCCTGGTATCAACGAGCCCTGACGGAAGACACCATGCCGGCTGGTGGTTTCAACTCCCAGTCCGTCCACCGGGGCAGTCATCTCTCCAACGACAATGCCAACATGAACATCACGCATTGGAGAAACGAGTTGGAGGCTCTCGGCGACACGCCACAGAGCATCTTGATCGATCCCACGACGCTGGCGACAATACACACCAGGCGATGGGCACACCTGCACAGATGCTGTGCCTCCTCCCCACATCCCGTCTTCGACCGGCTCACCGGAGAGCGCTTCGACCTGTTGCTCTGCAACGGGGATCCTGCGACATACGTCATTACCGTCACCAGTCCCAAAGGAACGACGCGACGCCTCTGTGCTCTCCCGTCTTCGCGCCTTGGATACATGCACTCCTTCAGTGTAACGCCACGATGGGTCGTTCTCGTCGAAGGACCCTTCACGGCATATCCGCGCTCCCTGAGCTCATCCAGACGTCCGTACCTGCGAAATTATGTCTGGGATGCGGGGCGGGGAAGTAGAATCCTGGTCGTCGACCGGGGGACGGGTGCGCTGAAGACGACGCTTTCCACACGCCCACTGTTCGCACTCCACCACATCAATGCCTGGGACGATGGAGATCAGATCATCGTCGATCTTGCCGCATATGCGGACCCGAGCATTCTAGACTCTCTCGCTTTCGACCATGGAGAGGTTCCTGCAGGCGACTTTCCCGCTCCGCTCGCAACTCGCCTCGTCATCGACCTGGAGCACAAGCGGGTCATTTGCTCGCCGCTGAAGTGCCCGCCGGGAGAGTTCTGCATGGTAGACAGCAGATTCTCAATGTGCCCGCACACCATCCTGTTCGCAGCGGGGCCAACGAGAAGAGGCGAGCCGATCGACCGACTATGCCGTTCCGACGTGACAACCGGTCGATTCATCGAGTGGTCCTCCGACAACTGTTTCCCCGGCGCTCCGATTTTTGTCCCCGCTACTGTGGACAGCCCAGAAGGAGAAGGCTGGCTACTGACTATCGTGCTCGATGTTCTGGCAAAACGTTCATTTGCCCTGATTCTGGATGCTGTGACAATGATCGAACAAGCCCGCGCATGGCTTCCCTGCGCGCTACCGTTCGGACTACATGCACTCTTCGTGCCGGAGGAGGCAACAACATGACTTCATCGAATGATGTGCGAGCGTCGTCGTGCGAGGCCCCCGCCGGGGGTCGCTACGAACGTCAACTATGGATGAAACAGGTCGGCCCCCAGGGACAGGAGAAGTTGGCAAGAGCGTCTGTTCTGGTCGTAGGAGCAGGAGGACTCGGCTCTCCGATCCTGCTGTGCCTGGCTGCCGCGGGAGTGGGTACGATAGGAGTGGTCGACGGAGACATCGTGAGCCTGTCCAACCTGAACCGGCAAGTGCTCTACTCCACGGGAGACATCGGTCAACCCAAGGTTCTTGTCGCAAAGGAGCGGTTGGCGGCACTGAACCCGGAAATATGTGTCGAGGCCTATCCCAGTCGACTGGATCCGGACAACGCCTATGCTCTCTTTAGCGCCTACAACATGGTCGTCGACGCCACAGACAACTACAGCACGCGGTATCTCGTTTCCGACGCTGCTGTCCTTTTTGACAAGCCGCTGTTCGTCGGTGCGGTAAACAACCTCCACGGAATGGCGTTTACGGTCATCCCGCGAACAACAGCCTGCTTCCGCTGCCTGTACCCCAAGTCTCCTTCTGCTGCTATGGCTCGTGAGGAGAGATCTCGCGGTATTCTCGGCACCACTCCCGGCATCATCGGTTCCATTGTTGCACAGAACGTGCTCAAGTACATTCTGGGATGCGGAGACTGGCTAGCCGGCAGACTGCTGCTCATGGATGGAGAGGAAAATCGCTTCGACCTCGTGCCGCTTGAGCGCGACCATCAGTGCCGAGTCTGCGGTGACCAACCAACCATAACCGAGTTGTTCTCTATGAAAATAGATCTCCGGCAGAGTTCCTGCTGAAGAGAGGAAACTCTGCCGGGAAGGAAAACCTGCTGCTGCCGGAACGCCCTTACTGCTCCAATCGGCAGACTACTTTCGAACCTTCAAGCTCGAGGGCCAGGGCGCCGTCCTCGACCGGGCCAGTAGCTATCGTCACCTCGTTTGCCAGGACTTCCCGGGCCACGTCCTGCGCCGCAGCGGTGAGTGCTGCCGTCACTGCAGCATCGGTACACGTCAGAGCGAGTCGTACACGATCCGTCACCTGATAGCCTTTGTCCTTGCGCTGGCCCTGGACAAAGTGCTCGACCTCGCGCACATACCACTCAGCCCGCAACTCCGGCGTGATCGTAGCATCGACCGCCACAACAACGTTTGCCGCTGATGCTGCGAACAGTCCTCCTTTCCCTGAGACCGCGCTGATGACATCATCCTTCGTCAGCAGGAATGCTGTTCCATCCAGGTCCAGTGAGGCGTGGCCAGTGCTTTCAAGCTCACCATAGACTCTCTCTGGATCTGCGGCCAGTGCCTTCTGGATGGCAGGGATCGATGCTCCGGCTCTCCTACCAAGCACGGGCAGGTTGGGCCGGAGCGTGAACTCGGCTATGTCGGCAGCGTGAGTCGCTTCAGCAATAGATTTGACGTTCAGCTCATCACGGATGATATCGGCATGGGAAACCAGCGCTTCATGAGCCTGCGCGTCGTGCGTGTAAACAGTCACTGAACTCAGCGGCTGCCTTGTCTTGACGCCCGCCTGCTTCCTTGCTGACCTTCCCAGCGACACGACGTCCATGACCACCTGCATTGCGCCCGTAAGGTGTGGGTCGAACATGGACTCGTCAAATTCCGGCAGGTCGAGGAAATG
>DASVKR010000067.1:0-14059 GCA_036385275.1 Candidatus Cryosericum sp.
CGGCGGCTCGCTGCGTGAAGGACGCTATGCGCTGAAAGGTGTCGATGACATGGAGGCGTTGTACCAGCTCCTTGTGGCGGGTTCGCCTCTGACGGTGCGCGTGACGTTCCCCGAAGGCTATACGGTCCAGCAGATGGCCGAGCGCCTCGAGGAACAGGCCGGCATCACGGCGGATGATTTCCTGAAGGCCGCCAGGGACGCTCAGGGCAAGCTCCTGGAGGGGCATCTCTTCCCCGATACGTATGAGCTCCTGTACGCAGGTGATGCCGCCGAGGTTGTCGCACGTATGCTTGGCAGGTTCGCCGACGTCATCCCTTCCGACTGGGGGGCTCAGGCGGCGAAGCGCGGTCTGACGGGCGACCAGCTGGTCAGGGTCGCCTCTATCGTCGAGCGGGAAGCAAAGTATGATGCGGACCGTCCGCTGGTTGCCAGTGTCATCTTCAACCGTCAGGCGAAGAAGATGCTGCTCCAGATGGACGCCACGCTCGGATATGTCCTCCCCAGCCAGGATGGCTTCTACACGTATGAGGACCTGAAGTACGAGTCCCCATACAACTCCTACCTGCATCCCGGATTGCCACCAACTTCGATCTGCAACCCGGGTCTGGCGTCGCTGAATGCTGCGGCGCATGCCCCCGTAAGCACGTACTACTACTTCCTGGCGAAACCTGACGGTCACTGTGTCTTCGCGCGAACCTACGCCGAACACGCTCGCAATATGCAATTGTATCTTGCTGGAGGCAATTGAAATGACACGTCCTATCCTTGTTGGCATCGCCGGCGGTTCCGGCTCGGGCAAGACCACCGTCGCCGAGAAAATCATGCACGAGACCTCACAGCCGGTCGTCTTCCTCAAGCAGGATTCGTACTACAGGAACTTCGACGGTATGTCCATTGAGGAGAAGCGCGGCATCAACTACGACCATCCCAGCGCCTATGACAATGACCTGCTGATCGAGCATCTCCGGTGTCTGAGCCGTGGCGAGGCGGTCGATGTGCCCGTGTACAGCTACGCCCGCTATGAGCGCGAGCCTTGGACCGACCATATCGAGCCTCAGCCCGTCATCATTCTCGAGGGGATCCTCGTGCTGGAGAACGCAGCACTGCGCGACCTGCTGGACATCAAGCTCTACGTCGACACGGACGCCGACGTCCGGTTCATTCGCCGTCTCCTGCGGGACACCCGCGAGAGGGGCCGTACGGTCGAGTCCGTGGTGGCGCAGTACATGGACGTCGTCCGGCCGATGCACCTCCAGTTCGTGGAACCGACCAAGAGATATGCGGACCTGATTATTCCCGAAGGAGGCTTCAATCTGGTCGCAATTGACGTCATCGTCAGCAAGTTGCAGCACTTTCTGAATTCTGCAGGCTAATGGAAGTCGTCGCCAGGTTCCGCGTGCCGAACAGAGACGTGTGGTTCGTCCAGGCGGTCCTGACCGACTGCGAGGGGCAGGCTGTCGTGTCGCTTGGCGAACGGGAGGCTGATGAGAGCATCATGAGTGTCCTCTATGATGACTCTGCCGAGGGCGAGCTGGCACCGCTGGTTGCATATTTGACGGCGGTTGGTAAGATAATGCCAGTCTCACATGACAAGCCTTGATGGCGGGAGTGACGTTGGCTGATTCTGACGAGGAGCGGTTGTACAACCAGATCGAGGAGTTTGTGGGACGTCGGGACTATGACGCGGCCCTTCGTTTGGCTGTGCGCGAGGCCGACCGTGCCTATGAACGGCAGCGGTATGCTCAGGGCATCGACGTTCTGGGCGCGCTCATCCAGCTCCTCAAGGACCGGCAAGTCGCACTGTGGAACATCTACATCGGTGCCTATCAGAAGATCGTGGGCCTCGACAACGAGCTGGGAGACAAGTCTGCCACGATACGCGACTTGATCGAACTGTCCCGCTACTGCATCAAGAATGGTGACTTCGACAAGGCGCTGGCAGCCGGCAACTCTGCCGTCGGCATCGACGCCCGCAACACCGAGGCGCTCAACCAGAAGGTGCGTGTGCTTGCATACCGTCGTGACTACGCGCAGGCCTATAAGGTGCTGGACCAGAGCTTGGGGGTCAGTCCCCATAATCCGCACACGCTGTATCTGAAGGCCAGCATTCTAGGCAACAACGGCAAGTTGGCCGACGCGCTCGCCGTGTACGAGCAGCTGCGCATGGCCGAGCCCTCCTATCCGGGGCTTGGCAAGGCCGTTGCCGAGATGCGGCGCCAGATCGACTCGAAGGTCAAGGCTGTAGACGGGCCTGCGATTGCTATGCACGCGTCACAACGCCCGGAACGCGACCGGGTCCCCGCGATTGAGCGCAAGTCCAAGCCGACTGATCCGTACGATTCGGCGAGGAATGCGCTCGAGGCATTGTACGACGAGACGGTCGTGGGCGAGCCGCCCGCCCCACAGGAGAGGGTCCCGGTCGCCGATAAGACCGACGGCGAAACCTCCCGGCCAGACGCCCCACGCAGCCTTGTGCCAGAGGAGCAGTCTCCGACTTCTGTCAGGCGGTTTGTGCCTTCCGAGGCCGCCGGGCTTACCGTCCTGTCCCCCGAGGAACTCAGGTTGGCTTCTCTCCGCAAGGAACACGAGTCTGCGACACACCCGACCCAGGCGAGCGCGGCAGTCACCGCGCCATCTTCCCCGACGCCCGGGCAGGAGGCCGAACGGCAATTGATCGGCATCCTGAGGGATATCAACCATGGCACGATGGAGCGGGAGGATCTGATGCAGCGCCTTTCCAATGCGGGCAGCGTGGCCATCCCACTGTCGCTGGGAGTCCTGTATCTCAACTTTCTGCACAGTCCCCAGGACGCAGTGGCGATGAGTGATCTGCTGACGTGGCTGGGACGCAGCGGCTACAGGTGCCTTCCCCTGTTCGTCGTCGAGGAGGCTGCTGCGCAGGGAGCCAGGATCGACTTCCGCGACCCGCAGATCGCCTCCATCGTCATGTCCGCCGATGGTGCGGACATGGCTGCCGAGCTGAGGACGCGCAAGGCCGAATTCTTGCTCGAACGCGGCGACACCGCATCGTATGTACGGGAGGAACTGGACATGGTACGCCAGGCCGCCGCGTCTGCTTCTGCCGAAGGCATCGTGCGTCAACTTGTACATGTCCTGGAGCGCTGTCTGGCCGAGGATGCCTGTATGCGGGAAGTCCTTGCGGCTGCTACGGAACTGGATGTGCTGGACCGGTTGGTCGACCGCGTCACCGAGGACGCAACTATGGCGAAGGCGCCGCGACTGGAGATCGCAATCGTCGAACGGCTGGGGCGTACGGGTGTCGATGAGTCCACATTCTTGAACAATGATGGGCTGTTCCAGCACGTCACGCTCAGTGTGGAGAAGTCGGCCATCCTGCGGCGTATCCTGGCCAACGCTATCAACCCGACGGTTCGGCGGAAGGTCCTCCAATCCCTGCTCGTCCTGGGAACCCCGAACATGGCCGAGTTCACCGAACTGGTGGGGCTCATGGCCAGGGAGCACGATGCGAGCAATACGGCCTATCTCCTCCAGTACCTGGTGGACCACCGGCAGGAGGTGACGGACGGCCGGTCCCTGCTTGAGCGACTTGCTCACCTTGTCCCCACGGACTTCGAGAGCAGATATGGGCTGGGCCTGGCGGCCGAACAGCTTGGAGTTCACGATGCCGCCGCAGGGTACTTTATTGCCGCCATCCGGGCTCATCCCGGAGATCCCGATACGGTCCAGCGTGCCCTGGAAGCCATTCTCGCATCGGGCGAGTACGACCTCATCGCCGACGCGGCCTCGCTGTCGCAGTTGTCTCCTGCCGATGTCGAAGGCCTGGTGGATAAGGCAGCCGCCGACACGTCGAGTATCACTGTCGGTTCGGTCGAGCAGCGCCTGGTGACTGCGTGGGCTGCATTTGCGGGCAGTCGTTACGAAGAGGCGGTCGCGATGTGTTCCGGTACGGTGAGGGGGGGAGGGGACCTACGGTTCTATCTGCCCATGGCCCTTGCATTTGTCCACCTGGGATTGCCCGAACTGGCGACCCGGGAGCTCGATCACGCCGCGCACCTGCCGAATGTCACCGACGAGGCCAGGCTGGTCCTCAAGTACCATGCGGCTGTGATCCATCTGGGACAGGGCAATAACCTGCAGGCGGCGCAGTTGTTCCAGGAGGTCGGCGAGTCTTCCCCCGGCTTCCGTGACATTGAAGAACTGCTCAGCAAATGTGGGAGCCAGGGCTCTAAGATTGTGAAACCGTAGAGAGCGGAGGACACGTGGAAAACAAACGGTTAGTAGGAAACATCCTGGTCGCACGGGAGTATATCAACCAGGAGGCTCTTGACGGAGCCCTGGCTGTTCAGCAGCACACCAACGAACCACTGCTCAAGATTCTCATCGATCAGGGGTTCATCAACAATGACATCAGGGCACAGGTCCTGGCAGAACAGTGGCATATGCCCTTTGTGGACATCATGGCTGAGCAGATAGCGTCGGACGTGCTGGCGGTGGTGGACCAGGAACGCGCGAAGCGCTACGGTTTCGTCGCGTTCAAGCGTGAGGAGGGTGTCGTCAGCATCGCACTCAGCGACCCCACCAACATCGAGCTGATGGACTACCTGCTTGTCACGTACGGACGCGAGACGAAGTTCTTCGTCGCTGCCAAGAGCGCTATCTACGGCACGATCGAGAAGTACTACCTCGTCGGAAACTCCATCAAGGAAGCGAGTTCGGAGGCGAAGACCGAAATCATCGCGGAAACTGGCGAAGAGGTCAGCATCGAGCAGCTGCGCGAGATGGGTCAGGACGCGCCCGTCATCCGGCTGGTCAACACCATCATCACCCAGGCCATTGTCGAGCGCGCGTCGGATATCCACGTGGAACCGCAGAAGGACTACGTGCGCATCCGCTACCGTATCGACGGCATCCTGCAGGAAGAGCAGAAACTGCCGCGCAACATCCAGGCCGGCGTGCTCTCGCGGTTCAAGATCATGTCCAATATGGACATTGCCGAGCGGCGCAAGCCCCAGGACGGGCGTATTTCCCTGCGCATCGACAATAAGGCTATCGACTTCCGCGTCAGTTCGCTGCCCACCATCTACGGCGAAAAGATCGTCCTGCGTATCCTCGACAAGACCACCGCCATGGTGCCTCTTGAGAACCTTGGATTCCTCAATGATACGATGACCCTGTTCAACAACGTCATCAGCCAGCCGTATGGCATGATCATTATCTCCGGCCCCACCGGCGCGGGCAAGACGACGACCCTGTACTCCGCGCTCAACCGCCTCAACACCCCTGGCAAGAACATCGTCACGGTGGAGGACCCAGTGGAATACCAGATGGACGGGATCAACCAGGTGCAGGTCAACGTCAAGGCAGATATGACCTTCGCCAACGGTCTGCGCAGTATCCTGCGTCAGGACCCCAACATCGTGCTCATCGGCGAGATCCGTGATGGTGAGACGGCGCAGATCGCCATCGAGGCAGCCCTGACCGGCCACCTCGTCCTGTCTACGCTGCACACCAACGATGCGCCCTCAGTCGCCACACGACTGATCGACATGGGCATCGAGCCATTCCTCATCGCGTCGTCGCTCATCGGGGCCACGGCCCAGCGCCTGGCGCGCAAGATCTGCCCCGGGTGCAAGCAGCCGTACGTCCCGCCGGCCTCCGCCCTTGAAGGTTTGGGCCTCAGCACGCGGGGCAAGCTGGAAGATGTCACGTTTTACAAGGGTGCCGGCTGCCCGAAATGCGGTGGTTCAGGCTACCGCGGGCGTACCGGCATTCATGAGATGATGAAGGTGGACGACGACCTGCGCCGCCTCATCCTTCACAAGGCCAGCGCGCGCGATCTCTCTCAGACTGCGCGCAGCCATGGCATGCGCACCCTGCTCGAGGACGCCCTGGTCAAGGCCAGGGAAGGCATCATCACCCTCGAGGAGGTCCTGCGCGTGGTGTCTACCGTCGAATCGGACTGAAGGAGACGCAATGATGACCGAGATACAGGAGAACACCCCTCGGATTGAACAAAAGTCCTCTGGGGAGCATCGCATCGATCTGGAAACGATTCTGAAAGTCGCCACGGAAAAGAATGCTACGGACATCCATCTCCAGGCCGGTCTGCCCCCCATCCTGCGTATTCAGAAGAAGCTGGTGGCCCTCGGCACGGAGAAGCTCTCGCCCGAACGCGTCGAGGGACTCATCTTCCCTATCATGACGGACCACCAGAAGGTGCTGTTCAAGCAGAACATGGAGTACGACTTCAGCTATGGCGTCAAAGGGCTGGCGCGCTTCCGCATCAACGTGTTCCGCCAGCGCGAGACCATGGCGGCGGCCCTGCGCAAGATCCCCTACGACATCCCCGCCATGGAGTCGCTGGGCCTGCCCCCGGCAGTCTTTAACTTTCCCAAGCTCAACCGTGGATTCGTCCTGATCACTGGGCCGACCGGCCATGGCAAATCCACGACCCTGGCTTCGGTCGTCGAGCGTATCAACCAGGAGCGACAGGCACACATCGTGACCCTTGAGGACCCCATCGAGTACCTGTTCCAGCACAAGCAGAGCATCGTGGTTCAGCGTGAGTTGGGCACGGATACGCAGAGCTTCGCCAACGCCCTGCGCAGTGCCCTGCGCGAGGACCCGGACGTTATCCTGCTCGGCGAGATGCGCGACTTCGAGACCATCGGAGCCGCCCTGACCGCGGCGGAGACGGGGCACCTGGTGTTCGCAACACTGCACACCAACAGCGCGGCGCAGACCATTGACCGCATCGTGGACGTGTTCCCGCCGTACCAGCAGCAGCAGGTCAAGGTCCAGCTCGCCAACGTCCTGTCGGCGGTCATGACCCAGCAGCTCATGGTGCGCAGGGACGGCGACGGTCTGGTGCTCGCATGCGAGGTCATGCTGGCGACCCCCGCCATCAAGAACCTCATCCGCGAGGGCAAGACCTACCAGATCCAGTCGGTCCTGCAGACCAACACCGCGATGGGCATGATGACCATGGACCAGTCGCTCAAGGCCCTGTACGAGCGTGGCATCATCACTTACGAGGATGCGATCGAGCACGCATTCGATCCAAAGGAACTCCAGCGCCTGCTGGGACGCACCTGAACGGACTGAGAGGAGGCACCTATGGCGACGTTTACGTATGTTGCGGCTGACCGTTCGGGGACGACCCAGCGCGGCACCATCAGCGCGGCGAATACCCATGAAGCGGCTGAGGCCATCCGTGGCAAGGGTCTTGTCCCGGTGAACATCACTGGGGCCAGGAGCGCGGGGGGCAGTCTTGCCGTGCGCAGTACAGGCCCTGCCGGCGAGGCAAAGCAGGGCAGGCTGGCGGCTGGTGGAGGCATCGCCGCCAAGGACATGGGCGTTTTCACGTCTCAGCTCGGCACGATGCTCAACGCGGGTCTGTCCATCACCAAGACGTTGGACATCCAGACCAAACAACTGAGCCACAAGAAACTGCGCATGATCACGGAGGACCTCAAGAAGAAGGTTGAGTCCGGCCTGCCCCTGTCGACAGCCATGGACAACTACCCTGGAGTCTTCAGCACCCTCTACACGGCCATGGTCCGGTCGGGGGAGGGCTCGGGCAACCTGGGCAACAGCCTGCTGAAGATGGCCACCTTCCTGGAGCGTGAGGCTGAGCTCAAGCGTAAGATCAAGAGTGCCACCAGCTACCCGCTGATCGTCATCATCGCCAGCACTGCCATCGTTCTCGGCCTGTTCATCTTTGTCCTGCCGGCGTTCGTGGGCTTCCTGACGCAACTGAACGTGCCCCTGCCCCTGCCCACGCGCATGACGCTCGCGATGAGCGACTTCTTGGTCCACCGGTGGTACGTCCTTCTTGTCGTTGTCGCGGTCATCTTCTTCGCGGCCCGCTGGTGGTTTCGCACACCCCAGGGCATCCATTGGAAGGACAACTTGGCGCTCAAGGCTCCCGTCATCGGTCCCCTCGTGCTCAAGACCTCCATGGCCCGCTTCACCGACACGCTGGCGACCCTGTTTGGTGCCGGCGTCCCGCTCATCAGCTGTCTGGAGATGGTAGGTGGCACGATGGGCAATACCATCGTTGCGGCGACCATCGACCGGGTCATTGCCTCCATCAAGGGCGGCACCGCACTCAGCGCAGCCATGGCCGAAACGCAGTTCTTCACCCCCATGGTCATCCAGATGACGGCGGTCGGCGAGGAGTCGGGTTCCCTGGAGACCATGCTGGGGAAAGTCGCGACGTTCTACCAGGCCGAGGTCGACTCTGCGACGGACAACCTGACCAATGCCATCAACCCCATCCTCATGATCGTGGTGGGCGGCATGATCGGCTGGGTCCTCATCTCGTTGTACCTGCCCATTTTCACCATGGCGGGTGGCATCTCTTGACAAAGATATGAAAGTGGTTTTACTTTTTGATACAGGGTATCGTTCTCCTGCAGGAAGTGCTGAGAAGTCGGTCCCAATATGGTGGACGCCAGGGCCGATGGAGCTGGGTGGCGTAACCGGCCTGGTCAAATGATGGGACTTTATGTCCAGGAAACAGTCGAGAGTAAGGAGGTGATAATACATTAGTGACCAATTCGCGAAAAGCCCGCATTGGCATCACTCGAAAACGTAGTCAATAGAACAGATGTATAGTGATGACCTGCCATAGGCAGGTAACCTGGAAAGACTTCCAAGGAGGAAGCAATGAAGAGAAGAGGATTTACCCTTATCGAGCTGATGGTGGTCATTGCCATCATCATCATCCTTGCCGCAATCGCGATCCCGAACTATCTGACCATGACCGCACGTGCCAAGAGATCGCGTGTGGCCAGTGATTTTGCCGCCCTCGCCACGGCGCTGGAAACCTACAGGACGGATTGGAACGAGTATCCAGTGGCCAACGCGGGTGACAAAATTACTACTGTGGATGGAGTAGCATTCAAAGAACTGACTGGTACCGGAGCAACTCACAACAAGGAATCGGGCGGGACCGCCACAGCGGCAGGTGATATGCCTCCTATCGAGTACATGACCACAACTGTTCTAGAATCGATGAAGAATCCTTACAGCACCGCCAGTGGAGATGAGTATTCGTATTTCAGCGATGGAACGACTTGGAAGCTTACTGCGGACACCCTGGGCACTGGTGACAAACCGTTGTTGGTGCGCACGGACACAACAACTGTTCTGACCGATTCGGCTAGTTAGTCATTGGGTCAGCTGGTAAATCGCCCTTCTCCGTCATTCCCCCCGAGTATTTCTTCCTAATACGAGGGGTGCTCTCGGCGGAGGCGGGAATCCAGTCCTTTTAAGTTCCTTTGGGGTCAGGTGCTAAATAGCCCCCCCAAAAATGGTAAGTTCGTTTCTTCCGCCGGAGCCCGCGAGTGCTCCGGCGCCACAGTCCGAAGTTCTGAGGCCCTGGCAAGCGTCGCCCGAGTATGTTTTCTCAAGCGAGGGGTGCTTTCCAGGGCTTCAGGGCACAGTGGTGGACCGCGAGGTGTTTCACAGTTGGCACTTGTGAATGCTGCGAACCTTCGTATAGTTAGAGCAGGTAAGTAAGTGGAGCAGACCATGAGGCAGACAACGGAGCATCAGTCATATGCGGGATTAGTGGGAGTATCCTCGTCTCACGGTCTGAGTCCGGCATTTCACAGTCCTGACCATCGTTCTGGCTTCACGGTCATCGAGGTTGTCGTGGCGCTCGCGATATTCAGTATTGTGGTTTTTGCTCTGGTTTCCAGCTACTACGGCTACTACGGGAATGTGCAGGCGGAGCGATACAAGACCGTAGGTGAGAACCTTGCGCAGCTGCAGCTCGAGGATCTCCAGGGAACGTCGGTGGGCGTGCTGCAGCAGATCGTAGGAGAGGGTGAGACTGGGGGCTATGGGTATTACCCAGATCGTCCAACGAATCCGTCCACCCCGTCGATTCCGAATCCCATGGACAACTACGGTGATGTTTCTTCGGCTTCATCTGTCTTCGACTCTGGCGTGGTGAGCGGCGATTTCAGAATCTACAAGTTGACAGATCTTGGGAACCCTAGCCTTTCTTCCGCGAGTGTTCCAGGTATAGGGGTCGAGACTGTTTCTGGGTCCGGAACGTCTACCTACAATGTGGTGCTTTATGCCGACATCTATCCCGGTTATACGAAGCAAATTGTCATCACCGACAAGACACCTGGCGTAACGGCACTGACGAACAAACTCTTCAAGATTGCGGTGACTGTCTACTGGCATAGTAATGGGCAACCGCAGCAGGTTACGGTCACGGGTTTCAAGAACGATCTGGGGTCTCAGTAGAGATGCTGCGTCGAAAAGGATTTACGCTCATCGAGCTGGTCGTGGCAATGGCTATTCTCCTAGTATTCATCGGGATCGCGTTCGGCACATTGTCGCGCTACTTTGTGGCCAGGAGCGCAAACGAGCAGGGGATGATCCTCCAGCAGAACTTCCGGACGGCCATGGACCGAATGCGGTATGATTTTGCACAGGCGGGCAGCACGAACCCGATATCGTCACCTACCAGCAACGCGGTCTCAAACGTGCTGACGTTCGTGGGAGCTGATCGTACGACAACAATTAGCTACAGCCTCGGAGCGAACACAAGCGCAGGGACGTACTGTGTGCAGAGGACGACTGTAAACGGGACCAGCCAACCTGTGACCGAACCTGTGACCGAGGACATGCACCAGCTTGTGAATCTGTTTTTTGTCCGCTCGGGCGGCAAGATCGTGGTGATAATCGTCGGGCACTTGAAGTACTTCGGCAGCGACAGGCCGGTTTCGTTTGCCTCTATGATCGTATCGAGGAACGCGAATTATGCGCAATCTCCCAGTTCGTGAACGCATGCTCCTGCCGGGACTCTCGTGGCGACCCATAGGGAGGTGTCCATCATGGTAAGAGGAAGCAGAAAGGGAATGGCCCTGATCACCGTGGTGCTTATCGCCGCGCTGGTCTTTGCGTCGATAGTGGGCATTGTGGCGACTGTCGTGCCCGAGAAGAAGATGATTGTGTCTCGTTCCGTCTCTCAGCGGGCGTTGACGGCCGCGGAGACCGGATTGTCACAAGTTGTGTTCAATCTGCGCAACGCCGATTTCAGCAAGAGGAAGACTGACCCGGTTGGAGCGACGGCGCCTGACGGCAATACGGCGTACCTCACGATCGATAAAGTGCAGACTATTGCACAAGCGCCCCCGTCGGCAAGCACCTGTGTCTGGAACGGTGGCCTAGGAACCCCGCCCGATGGTGGTGGGACGCCGTATGTCGTGTACAACGTCAAGATCCAGAAGACGGGCGGAGCATCCATTTCTTTTGACTTCAGCGACATGCCGACTAGTTCAGGAACTGTCTTCATAACAATTTACTCGCTGGGGATAGTGTATGATAAGCAGGGGCAAGGTGGTACGGTCCTAGCCAGGAAAGCGATTTCGACCAGGTGCGAGGTTGGCTTCGCCCTCGGCGGAGGAACTTCGCTGAATTACAGCATGGTCTCGGGTGCTTCAATTAACTTCAACAGCAACGCACCCAGGGTCTTGCAGGGGGATGTGTGGGCAGGTGGAGACATCACCAAGGGTCCGAATACTGATAAGAGCAACATCATGCTTGATGGCATCGCCTATGCCGGGGGGCACGTGGACAGTGGTGTCGTGGATCCGTCGAAGGTAGTCGAGAATGCTGCCCCGCCAAACACCACGCTGACGAGTCTTTTCACTACGCTTAAGGCCAACTATAGCCAAGCCATGGCGGCTGCTTTCCAGAAGGGAGACCCCCCGTACGACGGAACGGTGCCAGGTTATCCGAACACTAACCTTAGCGGCCTGCCCGTGACGACGGACCAAGGGTTTCTTAGGACCATGTTCACTTACTACCTCGGCGACTCCACGAACTTCGCCAGAATCGCCAGCTTCTACCCCGACCTGTCGTCCGGGGAGATATTGAAAGACTATTCGGGCAAGCTGACGACCAATGGCATAACATTCTTGACAAACCTGCAGGGCTTTGCGACGAACTCCGCGACGGCGAACGAGATTGTCTGTTACTACGACGCTGGCATGCAGAATAACAATTCTAACAACACTGTGAACGATGCAATGCTCGGTGGCATTCCGCTCGGTGGCACGCTTGTTATCAAAGGTGACTTGAGCATCACCAAGTCGCCTACGGTCGTGAACGCTGCTCCGACCAACCCCTTGGTACTGAGTGTCACTGGTGACGTATCTCTTACTGGCGGCCTCATCAATGCCAACATCTATGCGTCCGGCGAGAACGCAGGTACCGGCAATAATGGTCAGGGAAATCCCTCGATCGGTGTCGGCCGTTGCATATTGAAGGGATATCTAGCAACGCCCCTGGGCATAGGCGTGGCAGGTGGTTTCACGTGTAATGGCTCGCTCGTATCCGGGGGGCAGATTGATGTCAATGGTACTGTTAACATCAAGTATGATCCTACGGGAGGCATGCCGATGCCCGGTTCCTCTGCTGTGACGGTGAATGCAGCACAGGGCACATGGCAGCAAATCTCTTATGATGCGTTCAACGCTGCGGGGTAAGAAGCATGGCTTCACATTGATCGAGCTGATGGTGGTGGTGGCCATCATGGTTATACTGACTGTTCTTATGCCCATGCTGGCGTCGGACACGATTCTCAATCGTCAGATGTATGACACAGGAACACAGCTCCGAGAGGATCTGCTGCTCGCGCAGAACCAGGCGATAACGCACAGTTCGGGGGGGCCGACTGGGGGGAGCTTGAGGTATCTGATGCGCCTGTACTTGGGGGATAATAATGCGTTTGCATATGAGACGACGGAGACATACTCGGCGCTGAGTTCATCCCTTCCCTCGCCGGGCGGTGGTGTGGTCGTGAGAACGATGCCATCAACCTTTGGCTTCCCCGCGTTTTTCGACAACCCAGCGTCTGTGGCATCGGTAACAATAGGACCAACAGGGTCGTCTGCTGGTGTTATGACTGGCTATGTTGACGTGGTGTTTGACAATCAAGGGCTTGCTTACTGGTCAGCCAACAAGTCAGCCGACCCTGCTTCTTTCATGCAGACAACAGGCTCCATCATGATAACGAACAGCTCGGCGTCGAAACGGATCCAGGTTACGGTGTCCGTCATCGGCAGGGTGTCCATGGCATGGGTGCCGGGGTACAAGTAGACGGGTAGAATTCAAGCAGCAGGTTCCGTTCCCAGCCTGATGGCTGGGTTTTTTCGATTGCCGCTCACGATGCTTGCCAGACATGCCCTTCAGGATAGACTCACAATGAAATCGTTTCATGCAAGGGGTGTCTGTGCGCAGAAAAGGCTTCACGTTGCTGGAACTTGTGGTTGCGATTGCAATCGTGATGATCCTGGTAACGATAGCAGTAGTACCTTTGGACAGGTATGTCGCACGGGTTCGTCTCCGATTTGCTGGGATGACGCTGGTACAGGACCTTCGAGACATGCAGGCCGATGCTGCGTGCGAAGACTGCTTCTATACGATGGTCTTTGTGACCAATGAGAACCGGTACTACTTCAGACAAGGTACCAAGTCCTATGCGCCCCCCGGGACAGTCAGGACGGAGAGGTCGCTGTCGAGATACGCCGGCTTTCCGTTGGCTGTCGGCAAGAGAGATCCGGTCTCGGCGGTGTTCGGTTCGGAGACGTCGATGGTGAGTCCGGTCGTCACGATGAGTTTCAATGCAATGGGGAGACCAGCCGGGGCTCCGGCGGTGGTCATGTGACCTTCATCAACGTGTATGGCGAACGCGCCGATGTCATTGTCACACCGGTCGACGGGAACATCCGTATGGAGTGGGTCTCGCAGTGAGGTTGGGTCTCTTGACAGTGCAGCAGTCCTGAGTATCATATACTTGTTCGACACGCAGAGGTACGAAGAGTGAAGGCCATGCGCGACGAGAGAAGCGCAAGGTCTTGACTTTTTTTGCTATCTGCCTAGTATGAAAGTCCGTCGCCCCACCCCCCGGGTGTCCGTCGACAGCACGGCACGCGCAGTTGGTACCTTGAAAACTAGACAGTGAAGAGAACGGGTTGAAAGACACAATAGGTGTGTTTTTTACCCGACAAGGAATGTCTTTAAGTACAAGACAATCCCTGTCATTCCT
>DASVKR010000068.1:0-4593 GCA_036385275.1 Candidatus Cryosericum sp.
GTCAAAACGATGCTAAGCCCGATCATGAGCCCGTCCAGTGTCAGAACTCTCAGGGTCATGCGAGTGCGATCCGGTTTCCTTCCAACGGGGCTACTCACTGCTCTACCTCCTGTGCGCATCCAAGGCACGCCACCGCGCTCCCCTACAGATTGACCGCCAGGAAGCGCTTCTTGCCAACGCGCATGTGAATGGGCGAATGACCCAGACTAACCCGGAACCCGATGTCGGCAACACGCTGCCCCTCAATTTCGATGCCGCCCTGTTGAATCAGACGGCGGGCTTCCGACTTCGACGGCACAGCCCCCAGGCCAAATAACAGGTCCATGACCGCAACGTCGGGCAAGCCGGCAAACTCGGTCGGCAGTGTAACGTCCTCATAAGCGATGTCAGCAGACGCAGTCGATGCCCTCTTGCTGAATACGTTCTCAAAGTTGGCCTGTGCAGCCGCCGCGTCCTCTGTCCCATGGAAACGCTCAGTGACGAGGAATGCCAGACGCTTCTTGGCAGTCATCGGGTGCACGGAGCCGTCTGCGATACCTGCCACGACAGCCTGTACCTCTGGTTCCGGCATGCTGGTCAGAAGCGTGAAATACACCTCCATCAACCCGTCCGGAATCGACATGCACTTGCCGTACATGTCCACTGCGTTCTCTGCTATGCCAATATAGTTGTCCAGACTCTTGCTCATCTTGTGAACGCCATCGAGTCCAGGCAGGATGGGCATCATGAATGCAACCTGCGCAACCTGGCCGACCTGTTCCTGCAGTTGGCGAGCGAGAAGAAAATTGAACTTCTGGTCCGTGCCACCCAGCTCGACGTCTGCCTGGACCGCCACGGAATCATACGCCTGCATGAGGGGATAGAATAACTCATGGAAGAAGATCGGGACCTGGCTATGGTAGCGCTTGGAGAAATCATCGCGCTCCAGGATCTGCTGGATGGTGAACCGTGAGGCGAGGCGGATAATCTCTTCAAATGTCAGTCTGGACAGCCATTCGCCGTTGTAGCGAACCTCAGTCTTCTGCGGGTCAAGAACGCGATAGACCTGCTCGAAATACGTCCTGGCATTGGCATCGATCTGTTCCCCGGTCAGGGCTGGGCGTGTCTTGGAGCGTCCGGATGGATCCCCGATCCTGCCGGTATAGTCGCCAATGATGAACACGATCTGGTGGCCCAGATCCTGAAACTGGCGCAACTTGTCGAGAACCACGGCATGCCCGAGATGCAGGTCGGGCGCACTTGGATCCGCTCCCAGCTTCACCCGCATCGGCTTCCCCGAAACGAGGGAACTCATGATCTTGGCTGCCAGGCCTTCTTCACTCACAATTTCCGCTGTTCCACGCCGCAGGATACCCAGCTGACGCTCTACCTCCTGCTCCAACTGTGTCTTTTTCATTTTCACCTCTTTCATGGAATATCGCTCTGTACCTTCCAGGCAATCATGACAATTGTGCCGCGTTCTACGATGACCTGCTGAGCCGGGCCACAGGTGACATTGCTGAGTGTTCTGGTCGAGCCCCGCTGCACAACTGCGTGCGACAGAGGGTACTCGAATCCCGTGAGGCTCAACTCGACTTCCCCGGTCACAGGAACAAATGAGACGGTCGTACGTGGCAGGAGCCGCAGGGCGTTACTGGACGCAAGCGGTCTGACCAGACACCGGTCATCCTCGAACGTGATGCCGTCGAAATCAGCGAGATGACGTGCTGCAAGCTGAAGGTTGAACAGGCAGTGATCGAGTCTCCCGCCGAGTCCTGCCAATACAAGCATGCTGCCGTGTCTCTCCATTGTCATCAGCAAATCAAACGCACCCTCGAGGTCGGAAACATCCTTGTGCGCAGGGAGAATGACCACTCGGGTGCGGTCCCTGTCCAGCCCCGCCAGCAGTTCGGGAACCACGGAGTCTCCGTCGCCGACAAATAAGTCGGGGGTCAACCCAAGCTCGGCCATCACGGCCAGGCCACGATCTACAGCGATCAGAAACGCGCCTGCATAGTCAACCGTGCGCAGGTACGAGAACGAGCCAGGGTCTCCCCCGGCGAAGACGATCGTGGGCATGGCAGGCATGGTTGCCTTCCTCAGGCACCCTTAAGGAGCTGTACGAATGCAGCAGGGTCTACGGCCCGGAAAAATGCTGTCCCTGCCACAAGTTCGTCGGCACCCGCGTCACGAAGAGCCGCCGCGTTCGATGCGTCCACTCCCCCGTCAACAGCGATGCGAAGTAGCGTTCCAGACCGGTCCGCGGCGGCACGGAGCGCCCGCACCTTTGCCAGCGTCCCTGGGAGAAACGACTGGCCCCCAAAACCGGGCTCCACCGACATCAAGAGTACTGTGTCGACATTGTCCAGGAGAGGCACAACCGACTCCACCTGCGTCGCGGGGTTGACAGCGACGCCCCTGCGGATGCCGGACCCTTTCAGGAGCTGAAGCGCCCGGAATGGGAACCGCGTCGCCTCCACATGAAAGAGCAACTCGGCCACACCCGCTCCGACGAACGCGTCGAGCGCGTCCTCGGGGTGCTTGATCATCAGGTGCGCACAACATGGAAGACCCGATTCCCTGACGATGTCGGAGGCGATTGACGAGCCGAACGAAATGTTCGGGACAAATCGGCCGTCCATGATATCCAGGTGGATGCTGTCGGCTCCCGACAGCCGAATCCGCTCAAGGGCATGCCCGAGTTCCGTGAAGTCCGCGCTCAAGACAGATATGGATACTCTGACGCGCGGCTGTTCGATCATGGGACTTTCGACACGGTCAACTCGATCCAGGCGCCCTTCTCGATGGCGTCGCCGGCCGCCGGCTCCTGTCTCAGTACCAGCTGCGCAGGTTGAGTCGTCTCAGGGGATACGATAACCTTGCTCACCGAGAACCCGAGGGCACCGAGACGCTTCTTCGACTCAGTCAGCGACAGCCCAACCAGATCGGGCATGGCGGCCATGGTCCCTCTGCTGATCGTCAGAGTCACGATGGACCCTTGGTTGACATCGACATTGCCCGCAGGTTTCTGGGTAAGGACAGTCCCAACCGGACTTGCGTCGGCCTTCTCGATGAGGTCGCCCAGGACCAGCCGATTTGCGACAATGAAGGCCTGCGCCACCTCGAATTTTCCACCAACAAAGTCTGGAAGTGTCACAGAAACGGGTCCCGAACTGGTCACCACAGTGATGACACGCCCCTTCTGCACCCCGGTCTGAGGTTCGGGGTCCTGTCTGAGGACAAAATCGACGGGCATCGTGCTCGAGGTCTCTGAAGACTGCACTTCAATCTGCACTCCCGCTTTTGCGGCCATCGTCTCGGCTTCGCGAAGACTCACTCCCACGAAGACCGGAGCCTGGATCATGCCCTGAACAGCAGTACCGGACGAACAGCCGGCAACTGCTGCCAGGACAGCAATGAGCGCGACCACCGTCAGATATCTATATGGGTTTCGTTTCATCAATGTCAGTCCACCTGTAGGCGGATGGAGTCAAACCATCTGCCACATCCCGCCGGGCCACTGAGACCCGAACCAATACTTCGCATGTAGCCTGTCCACAAACACTCTTCTGAACCATTATATGGCCGGCCGCCAATAGTCAACCACAAATGAGCGGAAGTCATTTGACAACAAGGCCTGCGGCGGTAAAATGACGGCGCCCCAAAGCGGGCATTGGACCTTATTCTCTGTAGAGGAGGCTTTATGAAGAAAAGAGTCTTGATCATGGGAGCTGCAGGCCGGGATTTCCACAATTTCAACGTGGTCTATCGGGACAACCCGGACTACGAAGTGGTAGCATTCACGGCTACGCAGATCCCCGGCATCGACGACAAGAAGTATCCTGCCGCCTTGGCCGGCAAGCTCTATCCGACTGGTATTCCAATCTACCCAGAGTCCGATCTCGACAAGCTCATCGCTGAGCTCAATGTCGATGAAGTAGTATTCGCGTATTCCGACCAGCCACACGTGAAGGTCATGAACAAGGGCTCACAGGTCCTTGCCGATGGCGCCGACTTCATCCTGCTCGGCCCGAAGAGCACCCAGGTCAAGTCCACCAAGCCGGTCATCTCCATCTGCGCCGTTCGCACGGGATCCGGCAAGAGCCAGACCAGCCGCGCCGTCGTCCGCGCTCTGCGCGCCGCCGGCAAGAAGGTCGTGTCCATCCGCCATCCGATGCCTTACGGGGACCTTGCAGCCCAGGCTTGTGAGCGTTTTGCAACGTATGCCGACCTCGACAAGTACAACTGCACAATCGAAGAGCGCGAGGAGTACGAGCCACACCTCGACATGGGCGCCGTTATTTACGCCGGCGTCGACTATGAGATGATTGTTCGCGAAGCAGAGAAGGAAGCAGACGTCATCATCTGGGACGGCGGCAACAACGACTTCTCGTTCTACGTTCCGGACCTCAAGATCACGGTCGCCGATCCCCTGCGCGCAGGCAATGAACTCACGTACTATCCCGGCGAGACCAACTTCCGGCAGGCGGACGTCATCGTGATCAACAAGGTCGACTCAGCTACTCCCGCACAGCTGTCCGAAGTCCGCGACAACATGTACAAGGTGAACCCCAAGGCCATTATGATCGAGGCGGCTTCTCCCGTGTTCGTCCA
>DASVKR010000069.1:0-7996 GCA_036385275.1 Candidatus Cryosericum sp.
GGCCGGAACTGCGTGACCAGTCCCTGGATGCCGACGACGACCATGAAGATGGCGAGGATGTGCATCAACGTCGTACGTGGCAGAACATTATAGGCGACCATGCCAATGGGAAGTCCCGGCAGGACAAATGCAAGGATGCGCAGGTACTGCCGCCAGTCGACGTGCTTCCAGGAGACGACCAGGAGGTAGACATCCAGGACAAGGGCCAGGACGGTAAGGACGGGGCGAGCCGTGTCGATGCCGGTCAGAAGGATGCAGAACGGCATGGCCAGCACGGCGCAGCCGAAACCGGTGATCCCCTGGATGAAATGAGTCGCCAGGACGATGAGGCCAAACAGGACAGCAGTCAGGGCAAAGGGCACATCTTCCTCCACGCGTCCTCTCGGGGCGCACCTGAACAGTATAGACAGAATTCCATGGCAGGCCGCGCATGCCCTGTCCGGGAAGCCGCAGGGCTGAGTTCGCTTGACAAGTTTCGACAGCCGTATAGAATCACCATTGGAACAGACATTGGCCGATGGCCGGAAGGGAGGAACCTCAATGACTACCTATGAAGAAGTGCTTGCAGCGGGGGGCGACTCCTGGATCGCTTTCGACTGAACTCCTGACCTGATTAGCGTCAATCGAGTCTGTCCCGCGTCCGGCAGGTCTGCCGGAGTCCAGTCGTTGTCACTACAATTCCTCGAACGCCCTCTCTGCGAACCGTGCGTGGTTTGCTGCGCACCCCATGATCCATGCCCATCATTGGAGGCAGAAGAGATGCTTTTGGCAACGCTTGGGTGGGATGACTACTTCTCGCGACAATTCGAGAGTCTTGAACGCGACGGGCTCGTGCCGGCGCGTATCGTTGAACAGCACAAGAGTGGATACACCGCGTATGGAGAGCAGGCGGAATGGCAGGCAGACGTCACAGGACGATACTTGCACGTCCTGGCAGGGCTCGTCGGCTTCCCTTCCGTGGGCGACTGGGTGGGTCTCCAGCCGGTTCCGAACGAAGACCGGGCGCTGATCTACGCTCTTCTGCGTCGCAGGACGCAGTTTGTACGGAAGGTTGCGGGATCGGGCATCGAGGAGCAGGTCGTCGCTTCGAACGTCGACGTCGTGTTCCTTGTGACAGGACTCGATGGCAACTTCAACCTGAGGCGCATCGAGCGATACTTGACCGAAGCGTGGTCAAGCGGGGCACAGCCAGTCGTCCTGCTCAACAAGGCCGACCTGTGCGACGACGTCGCGACTTGCATCAGGGCTGTCGAATCGGTTGCCCCCGGTTCCGCCGTACACGCAGTAAGTGCCGCCCGGAACGAGGGTGTGGACGTCGTGCGCGGCTACCTTACTCCCGGACGTACGATCGCATTCCTTGGCTCGTCCGGCGTGGGAAAGTCGACCATCATCAACCGCTTGCTGGGCGAGGATCGCCAGGAAGTGCAGTCAGTCAGTAACGCTGTAGGGAAGGGGCGGCATACGACGACCAGCAGATCGCTCCTGCTTCACCCTGACGGCGGGATGATCATCGACATGCCCGGCATGCGCGAGCTTCAGCTGTGGGCAAGCGAAGGCGATGTCGAGCAGAGCTTCATGGACATCGAACTGCTGGCAGGCAGGTGCAGGTTCAAGGACTGCACACACACGACCGAGCCAGGATGTGGTGTTCTGGCGGCGCTCAACAACGGTTCACTCGACGAAGACAGGTACCGAAACTATATGAAACTGCAGAAAGAGGTTCGACGACTTCAGCACTTTCAGAAACTGCGGGAGCACACGCGGGGCGGAGGTGACCTCAGCAGGGTGCGTGACACGGGGCAGATCCCGCAACGGATTCGCGAGCCTGTGCGTGGTCGGCGTGACTTCGGCAGCGGGAGCATTGTGGACAGAGACGAGGAATGGCACATGGGGAAGAGAGCAAGAGATGCTTCTTAGAAGTTGCACATTATGTATCGAGGAGTGTACCTGGAATGGATGCGTTGCCTTGGTGGAAGAATGCGGCAAGTTGAAGTGTCTGACGAATCTGAAATCGTGATGCGGAGGGGTGTATCTTGGCTGACATAATCACTATCGAACATCTTTCTAGGGACTATGTGGTTGGCCCTGGCAAGAAAGTACATGCTCTCAAGGATGTCTCCATTTCGATAAGGAGGGGAGAATACTTCGGATTGCTTGGCCCCAACGGAGCCGGCAAGACCACTCTCATCAGAATCATCACATCGCTGCTGGCACCGACAGAAGGGGACGTCTTTCTCAATGGGAGCAGATCATCAGAATACAGACAACAGATCAGGAAGTCCATTGGGGTGGTATTTACGGGCAAGAGGAGCCATTACGGCCTGCTTACTGCCAACGAGAACTTGTTCTTTTGGGCCAGCCTGTATGGATTGGAGAAACGAGTTGCACGACCGAGAATAGACTCGTTGCTGAAGGAATTCGGTTTGAGTGAGGTGGGCGACCAAAGAACTGAAACCTTTTCCACCGGCATGCTCCAAAGGTTGAACCTTGCCAGGGCATTATTGAACGAACCGGAGATACTGATCCTGGATGAACCGACCAACGGCCTTGATCCAGAAGCTGCTCGCAATATCAAAGCAATCCTGGCGTCATTGAGGAAGAGAAACCTGACGGTTATCTACACAACACACAATCTAGGCGACGCTGACGACCTCTGCGACAGAGTGTGCATTATCGACCACGGTGAGCTGATTGCCATCGGTACGCCTTCGGAGTTGAAGAGGAGAGTAGGAAAGGAAATTGTTGAACTGACGCTCGAAGGAAATGCAGACCAGACAAAAGAGACAATGCGTGCTGACGGCTGGGAACTCACGATCGGCGATCATTGTGAACGTTTCAGGAAGGAATTCGTCGACTTCTCCTACGATGAGTTAAGGGAGATTGAACGGCGGATGCCATCTATCTCAATTACGAATGTGGAAAGAATTCACCCAACCTTGGAGGACGTGTACATCAAGATCACGGGCAAGAGGGGTTCCTAGATGAAGCGAATCAGCATCGTCGCATCTGTGTTCAAGATGTATCTATTACAGATGATACGATCTAGAGGCTTTTTCGTTAGAGGTCTGGTGTTCGCGCCGATCTGGGCTATCAGTTACTACTACTCCATGAAGGTGTTTTCTCCAGAGAGCTCAGTAATTACTTCGAAAATCCTGCTTGGCCTAATACTATGGATATGGTTGTACGACTCAGTATGGGATGTGTCAAATTGCCTGTCCTCGGAAAAGAAACTGGAACGCATCGACCATATCTTCTTGACCGAGCGAAAAACGAGTTGGGTGCTTGGGATGTCGTTCGCATTGACTTTGTTCCAATTGCTGAATCTTGCTGTTGTCTGGATCGTGATTTCGTTCCTTTTTGGAATGGTCTTGAGTGCCAACCCCCTGGTCATAGTCCTTCTGTTGATCCTCGGTATCATAACGACATCATCACTTAGCATGTTCGCCGCCAGTCTTTCTTTTCGTATGCGCTCCCATGTCAATTCCTTATCAATCATTCTGGACATTCTCATGTTGGTGTGTGGGGTCGTATACCCCGTCGTGCTGTTCAACCCAGCGCTGAGGTACCTAAGCTACACGTTACCTGTAACTATTATGATTGAAATGGCCGGGATGGATAACATGTCGATTACTAGCGGATTTCTAATCAGGCTAGCTATCTGTATCATCGAATCACTGGTGCTTTTCGGACTTGCGCTCAAGTCCATCGATCACGCCGAAAGGAAGGCCATGGAAAATGACTCTCTTAGCAGACATTAGGGAGACTATGACGAGTTGCATCTTGATAGCTCGGAAAGACATCCTCATGAAGATCAGATATCCAACCGACTATTTGGTGGGGATTCTAAGAATGCTGCTGTCTTTTCTTCCAGTGCTTCTGTTATGGACTTACCTGAACCACAGTTTTCAACTAGGCAGTTTCGAGAGATATACACATACGTTGAACTACTCTGCGTACGTGTATTTCACTACAGTTACTGCCGTGTTCGTTCAGAACTTCATTGTCGATGCGTCCTTCTCTTTGAGTGATGAACTTCGTGCCGGCACTCTCGACTACATGTTTGTGTCGCCCATTCCTCGAGCCGCGATTATCACAGGCACATATTTGTCCTCGGCAATTTTGCAGGGAGTAGTCTGCGTGACCCTACTGACTATTGGGGCATTTGTTCTTGGCCTTGCAATTACTCTTCAAGAAACCCTGCTCATTTTGATGTGCCTGGTGATACTGAGCGTGAGTGTCCAGTGTATTGGTAGCGTACTAGGTACGGTGACTATTCTGAAGCAGACTATCTATGTGAGTACGACGATCGCATCCTTGATCGGCTTCTTGTCTGGCATCATGTTTCCAGTTACCGTCTTCCCCACAGCTGTACAACGGATATCGCTGTGGCTTCCGACTACATTGGGTATCGACTTGATCCGCTCGACGTTGATGAGGATAACAGGATATCTGCCGGTTGGAGAGTCATTGCTCAGGATGACTGCGGGGTTGATTGTGCTTGTCTTCGCATGTGTGGCAATCAACACCGTACTTCTGAAGAGCATCTTCAAGGAAGGGAAGAACTTCTCATAAACTTCCTGTCTGCGATGGATCAGACGATTTGCTGCGCGAATACTCTCGGAAAGACTTGGATACTGACTCTGTTGACTTCCGTACTCATGCGATAAGTGGAAAACTAGGCGCCAGGCCTATTGAGTCGGGATATTGCGAGTCAGGAAGAAGCAATACATTCACGATGATTCTTGGGTGATACAATGTCCGCTCCTGCGCACGTTTGCCTGCGTGCAAAGGAGAACCATACTGTGCTGGGACATCTGCACCGTTTGGCGAGATGACAGCAGAGGGAGGAACCATGAGACTGAAGAGAGCAGTGGCAATCGTGCTGACAGCAGGAGTAGTGGTGGCGTGCGCAGGATGCCGACCGAAGGCAGTCAGCATACCCGTTAACGGGCCCCCATCCATTGTCGTTCAGACCATGCGCGAGGAGGACGGAACGCTTCGTTACTCCATAAGGGCCGACTATCCGCAGTTTCGGACTACGCTGCTTGGGGGCGCTCTCGAAAAGGTCAACAAGGCTATCAGTGCCATGGTGCTTCCGGACATTGCAGGTCTGAAGCAGAATGCAGCGGATGACGCGGCATGGGCCGCCAAGAACCCCTCTGAGGCTTCCCAACTGCCTGTTGACCAGAGCAGCTTCCTGAACACCGAGTATGAGATTCCCTATCTGACGAACGACCTCGTCAGTGTCCGCATCCGGTTCGAAACGTACTCCGCTGGTGCGGCTCATGGCATGTCGTTCACACGTGTCCTCAACGCAAGGCTCAGCGATGGCAAGATCATCGACACCGAGGGCCTGTTCCTCGACGGAAAGCAGGGTCTGCAGTGGCTTTCGCAGTACTGCGTGACGGACCTGCAGCGCCAGTATGGGGCAGACTACGAAGCGCTGAGCAGCTTCGTGAAATATGGAACGACGGCTGTGGCGGACAACTTCAAGAGTGTGTCGCTGGAGCCAGGTGGGTTAGTGATCTCATTCGATCCGTACCAGGTCGGTCCGTATGCCGCCGGTCCGCGTGAGGTCCACGTTCCTGCCAAGGATGTCCAGCCGATGCTGGCCATCACTCTGTCGCCGGATGCCTTCAGTCTGGTACTGGGAGCAGGCGACTGAGGTCCAGGACGCTTGGCAAGGCATGTGTTTTGCCTAAACTGTCCATGCCGGCACCGTGTGCTGAGCGGGTTCTCAGGAGTACGACGTGAGTGAGACAACCGAGTACATTCACCTGTTCGATGATACTATCAAGGCCCTGTTCTCCGATGCCGTGCGCATCACGCTGCGAGACCCGTCCGTTGCGGCGTTCTTCGTGCGGATGCGACGTGCACAGCGTATGGCAGAACACCGCCGGGCCCTGCTTGCAGCAGAAGGGGTCCACGTGCCGCCATTCATGATCATCAGCGTGACGGGCCGCTGCAACCTTGCGTGCGCAGGCTGCTATGCCCAGGCTCAGCAGCGGCACGAGGAGCCCGACATGACGCCCACGGAGCTGCAAAGGGTCGCTCAGCAGGGGCACGACCTTGGTGTCGGCATCATGCTGCTCGCCGGTGGTGAGCCGAGGACGCGGGTGGACGACCTGCTGACGATTGCGCGCGAGGTGCCTGACGTCGTGTTCCCGGTGTTCACCAATGGGACACTGTTGGATGATCTGCTGGTGCGCCGGATCCGCCAGCAGCGCAACCTCGTCCCCATTATCAGCCTCGAGGGAAATGAAACAGCAACAGACGCGCGTCGGGGTCAGGGTGTCGCCGCGCAGGCGGAGGCGGCTATCGCGCGGATGCGCAGGGCTGGTATCTTCTTTGGGACGTCGCTGACGGTCACCCGTCTGAACATCGACACAGTCCTCGGCGAGCAGTATCTGCGCAGTCTCATGGACCTTGGAAGCAGTCTGTTCTTCTTCGTCGAATATGTTCCGGTACGGGAGGGAACCGAGTCGCTCGTCCTGGACAGTGCCCAGCGTGCACGACTGGTGGCTGTCGTTGCTTCGCTGCAAAAGCGGTTGCGTGGCTTGTTCATCGTATTCCCCGGCGACGAGGAGGTTTTCGGAGGATGCCTGGCTGCAGGGCGCGGATTCATCCACATTAGTCCGTCAGGGCGGGTGGAGCCGTGTCCGTTCGCCCCATATTCAGACGCCAATGTCCGGGATGTGCCGCTGCGTGATGCGCTGGCGTCGCCCCTGCTCGCCACCATCCGTACCAACCATGACAGGCTGACCGAAACCAGCGGAGGGTGTGCCCTGTGGTCACAACGTGAGTGGGTGCGGTCGTTGCTGCCCCGTACGGAGGAGGAAGACGTCATCGATCAGGAAGCAACCACATGAGGCCGACAGACTCTCTCTTCGAACATGTCTGGAGTGTCGCGGCGAAGGTACCACGAGGTAAGGTAACGACGTACGGAGCCATCGCGCGGGCACTGGGCAGTCCCGGAGCGGCCCGAACGGTGGGCTGGGCAATGCGGGCAGCGCCCGTCAGATCAGGGCTGCCGTGCCACCGTGTGGTCAACGTGAGAGGTGAACTGTCCCCCGAGGATGTGTTTGGCGGACCCGGCGTCCAGCGGTCACTGCTAGAGAGTGAGGGAGTTACCTTCGACGTGCAGGGGCGCGTTGACATAAAGCGCCATCTCTGGATACCCTAGCAACGCTCAGCGCAGTTCCTCAACGCATATCCTTCATTGAGGAGTTCTTGAGTTTCTGAGAGATGTGCCCATGATGTTGAGCATCATGGAGGATCGCGTGAACGATACAAGGCAGCGACTGGAATCCATAGACGAGTTCAGAGGGTTTTCCATCCTGCTCATGGTGCTGGCCAACTATCTGGCCGATCCCCACGTTGTTCCAGCGTGGCTGAAGCATGCCCCCGACATAGGATTCACCGTCATCGACATCATCGCTCCGATGTTCATTGCGGCCATCGGACTCACATTTGGCGCGTCGTTCCGAGCCAGGCTGGTCAGAGACGGCAGGCGCGTGACGATCGAGCATTTCGTGTTCCGGAACCTTGCTCTCATCGGCATTGGGGCGCTTCTCACGGTGTTAGAAAATGTCTGGGGACTCACTGCCGCCGGGTCGGATTGGGGAGTGCTGCAGGCTATCGGCTTCGCGGGGCTTATTGCCCTTCTCTTCATTGCGATGCCGGCGCGCCTGCGGTGGCTTGCAGGGCTCTTGTTGCTGGTCGCCTACCAATATCAGCTCAACAGTTCCTGGCTGACGAGCGTACTGAGTTCCACACACGGGGGACTCAAAGGCGCTCTTTCCTGGGCAGCGTTGCTGGTCATGGCGACCGCGCTGGGAGACCTGTTTCATGATGCCGCAAAGGGAAGGCGCTGGTTCCCCGCGGCCTCAGCGGGCGTCCTTGCCCTCGGTCTCCTTCTGGCTTTCATCGTTCCGGTCAGCAAGAACCGTGTCTCAGCCAGCTATGTTCTGATCGCATTGGGCGCAAGTGACCTGAT
>DASVKR010000070.1:0-4237 GCA_036385275.1 Candidatus Cryosericum sp.
AGTATTCGTTCGCATCTTGGAACCACCCCTCAACAAACGTGAATTGATGTAGCGCCCAACGAGTGCCATGAGCGCAAACGATACCAGGAAGAACATAAGGAACTGCACTGACGTGTTGAACCCGGCCCAGCAAAACAGGAGCGCAGCGACGGCTCCACCCGAAAACCAGACTAGCAGGTAGTAGGGAAGGAAGGCGTCTACCACGGCACAGACGACTGCCATCGTTATCCAAAAACCAATCATGAGCACCTCCCACAAACGGAAAACCCTTGGTTGCGTTGTGCCAATTTCATTCTAGTATCATACGCATACAGTTCAATACAAGAGTGGCGCCATCGTGCGGATCGGTCCGCGACACACGCTACACCTTCTTCAGCTGTGCGTACTGCGCAGCCAGCTTCTTAATCCCAACCTTCTTGAAATCGATGACGATATACTGGTCGTTGCCATCGTAGAACACTTCCAGCACTTTCCCCATACCAAAGATGTTGTGCATGACCGTGTCGCCGTCGATAAGCTCGGGCCGCTCGTGAGACAATACTCCGGCAACCTTCTCCCTGGTCAGTTCCATCTCTTTGATGAAACGCGAGGGCTCCTGAAACCCCGAGCCATAGTAGCTGGTGCGCTGTGTGCAGTACGTTATCGATAGTCCCTTGCGCGCGCGTGTGCATGCAACATAGAAGAGTCTGCGCTCTTCTTCGATGTCAGCGCTGCTGTCCAGTGCCCGGCGGTGGGGGAAGACCCCTTCCTCGGCACCGACGACGAACACGTCGCTGAACTCGAGACCCTTGGCCGAGTGCGCCGTTATGAGTAAGACACCTCTACCTGTACCCGACTTCATGCTGTCCTGGTCTTGAACCAGCGCCACCTGCGACAAGTACGCTCCCAGCGAGCGGTCCTCACTCATCCGGTCGAATTCATCGACCGTGCGCATGAACTCCCCGAGATTCTCACGTCTCGACTGCAGTTCGAAGTCGCCTTCCTCACCTTCGTCCTTGTACTGTTCGAGAAGTCCCGACGAGGCAAACACGAGATTGGCCGCACTGATCGCCGACTCGCTGGACGAGCCGATATGGACGATGAGATCGACGAATGCCTCCAGCTTGTCCCTGGTCTTGCCAATCTTCGCCTTGCTTATCCACTCGGGCAATGCCATGAACCATGATGTCCCATGCTCGACCGCCAGCTGTTTCAGTTCAGAAACGCTCTTATCGCCGAACCCCCGGGAAGGCCGGCTCACTGCCCGTTCAAACGCAAGGTTATCGCTGGGGTTGAACCCAAGCCGGAGATACGCGAGAACGTCCTTCACTTCCTGCCGTTCGTAGAACTTCAACCCACCGACAATCTGATAAGGGATGTTCGAGGCGAGTAGTGCTTCCTCGATGGCACGAGACTGGCTGTTCATCCGATAAATGACTGCCATGTCTCGAGGATCTGCACCGCCCCGGACCAGGACGTCGACGCTGGAGACGACGAAACTGGCTTCTTCCTCCGGCGTCAGAGCTTCAAACAGACGCACGGGAGTACCTGTTCCATTGTTTGTCCAGAGCTTCTTTACAAAGCGCGTCCGGTTGCGTGCCACCAGGGAGTTCGCCGCGTCCAGGATGGACTGCGTCGACCGGTAGTTCTGCTCAAGCTTGACGACCGTTGCACCCGGATAGTCCTTCTCGAACCCAAGAATGAGTTTGCTGTTGGCCCCACGGAACGCATAGATGCTCTGATCGTCGTCACCGACAACCGTGATGTTGCCATGCATCTTCGAAAGCCGCTTGACCAGTTCATACTGTATTTTGTTCACATCCTGGTACTCGTCCACCAGAACATGCTCGAACTTCGAGCTGTAGCGCTCCTCAACCTCCGGACACTTGTCGAACAATCGGATGACCAGCGCGATGAGATCGTCGAAATCCAGCAGATTCCCTTGCTCGAGACGCTTCTGATAGAGCTTGTAGACAGTCACCGTCGCCTTCTCGATGTAGCTGTAGCCATAGTCAGAGAGCTCTTCGGGACCAACAAGATTTGACTTGGCGTCGGAAATCCGATACACGATCTTCTGCGGCTCGTAGGTCTTCGGGTCCATGTTCAGCTCCTTAAGGACCTGGCGTACAAGATGCGTACGGTCATCTTCATCGATGATGACGAACCTGTTCGTGTAGCCCAGCCCAAGTTTCTCGATCTGCTCTCTCAGGATGCGGCCACATAGCGAGTGAAACGTACCGATCCACAGTCCCTTGCGGGACAGGTCGGTTCCAATCAGCGCATCGACGCGCGAGCGCATCTCACCTGCTGCCTTGTTGGTGAACGTGACGGCCATAATGTGCGATGGGGCAATGCCACGCTTGGCGATGAGATACGCGAGCTTGTAGGTGATGACCCTGGTCTTGCCCGAGCCAGCTCCCGCAAGCACAAGGCAGGGACCCGTGCATTGCTCTACTGCCTTCAGCTGCTGCGGGTTGAGGTCTCCCTTGAAGTCCAGGGGCATCAGACGGCTCCACCGACGGTTAGAGTCAGAAGCACCAGGATACCAACCCCGAGCAGCATCGGCAGGAGGTACAGAGCAAGGGCTTTTGCCGTGCTCTTCTCATAGAAGAACCGTACCGCCAGGACTCCCATGACGAGCATATATAGGATGGCTCCATAGGCGAAGACATCGAGAAGGATGCCACTTGCGACGCTGGCCATCAATATCCCGACCACCCGCAGAACCGCTCCCACCAGCCCGGAAAAGCTGAGCGAAACGTACATATGCGGAGCCGCAGTGCGCTTCCATATAAGTTGCGCCACGGCATCGATGACAACCACCGACAACATCACGAGAAAGAAGGGCTCGGTCACAAACACCCCGAACGTCGCCGGAGCTTGCTGTGCCTGGGTAATGGCGTCTGTCATCTGACTCGTGAGACCGGCCGACTTCAGGAGGCCGACGACATCCATGAGACGAAAGCTCATTGCATCGATGACACCTGTCAGCAGCAAGGCGACCAGGGCCGCGAGTATCGACGGATGTTCACGAATCCGGCGCATACCCTCGGCGGGGCGTCTTACAAACAGGAACAGCAGATCGATGAAATATCCCACGTCCATCTCCTTTTCATGCGCAGCGACGATCGAAGGGTACCGTCGGCAGACATCTACGTGCCTGTCACGGAGCGCGTGGTTCAGTATACCCAGGAACCGGCCCCAGCCAACGGTGACCGCCGCCGCCAGGCGTCACAACTTGTTGACGTGCCGTGAGCTGGGCTCATACTGAAAAGAGACGAACAGGCTCATCGGAGGTGCCCAGTGCTGTTCGACACGCTCTTCGTCATATCGGCGGCAATCATTATTGCCCGGAACCTGTTTGCCAAGCAGGGTAAGATTGGTATATCCCTTCTGGCAATCGGCCTTTCCGCGCTCCTGACGGCCTCGCTTACGCCGTACTACGTCAGTTTCATCAGGCTCCCGAATCAAGGCCTTGCTACGGTCGCCTACTACATCGTGACCTACCTGCTCTTCTATGTTCTGATCGCCGTTCCCGCCACCATCCTCTCGTCGATCATCAACATCGCCATCGCAGGACTCCTGTTGGGACTGGTGACGCATCTTCTGCCCGTTTCCCTCTCGGCGGCTCTCGTGCGCGAGAGCCGAGTCTACCCCCTGATGGCACCCCTGTTTGCCAGACTCCCTCCGATTGATCTCCAGGCGCTGGGAAGCTGGCTCCGCAATCTACTGCCCGGAAGCCGCTAGGGAATTTTCAGGAACCCCGAGATTGCCTCACAGTCCCTCGTTGACATCTGACCCAGCGCCCGCTAGGCTATCTTTATAGATGTACGTGCTGCGTGAACTGAGCCAGCAAGACCGTCTGCCTGTGGGAGGAACGATGGATGACAAGTTTGCACGAGAGGGTCTGACCTTCGATGATGTCCTGCTGATTCCCGGAAAATCGGACGTCCTGCCGCACGACGTCGATCTTGGGACGCAGCTTACGCGCTCGATCCACCTGAATATCCCAATCGTCAGCGCTGCCATGGACACTGTCACCGAATCCACGATGGCAGTAGCAATGGCACTGGAAGGCGGCATTGGCTTCATTCACAAGAACATGTCCATCGAACGTCAGGCTGCAGAAGTCGCCACGGTCAAGTCCATCTGCATTCACACACCTTCTTCCATAGCCCACCTCGATCCGCGGCAGACTGTCCTCGAGGCACACGATCTGCTGGACCGGTTCAACGTTTTCGCACTGCCACTCATGGAA
>DASVKR010000071.1:0-4288 GCA_036385275.1 Candidatus Cryosericum sp.
CGTCCTTGATGTCCGACGCAATGACGTAGCCGGGCTCGATATCGTTCTGATTTGTGTCGACGCCGATTGCGTACAGGCCACGCTCCTTGGCTGCCTGGAGCACGCCCAGACCGGTGGCAGCGGCAACCTGGAAGACAACGTCGCACTTCTTGTCATAGAGGCTGAGAGCAGCCTGCTTGCCTTTGGCAGGATCATCCCAGATACCGGCGAGCACGACACGCTCGACCTTGATGGCCTTGTCGATGTAGTGGACGCCATCCTCATAAGCCTTCACAAAAGCCATCACGACCGGATCATCCGCCGCGGCGACGACGCCGACGACCTTGTCGGCATTGACATTCTTGATGCTCATATCTGTAGTTGTAAGACCGGCACAGACGCCCGCGAGGAACGCACTCTCTTCTTCGATGTACTTGATGGAGGTTATCGTGCTCTTGCTGTTCTCCACAATCGTGTCGATGTTGACGAAGATCTTGTCCGGGTACTTGTCTGCCATCGCCTTCAGGGCATCCTCGAACGCATAGGAGATGACGAACACGACGTCACTGTATTGTGTAGCAGCTTCCAGCCCTGGTTCGTACTTGCCTGCGTCGAAGTTGCACTCGATCGTCCTCGTCTCCACACCATACTGTGTCTTGATATTGTCGATCCCTTTCTGGCCAGAATCGTAGAACGCATTGTCGCCAAGGGCTCCATTGATAAGGTACACGACCTTGTCGGTCTTGGGGCCAGTCACTGTCGGCTTGCAGCCAGCAAATGACAGGCTGATGATCATAAGCGCGAGCAGCGTACACAGCATTCTCTTCATGTCGACTCTTCTCCTTTGTCTTTCAGATCTGCTGCTCCAGGAGATGGTCTCCCCTGCGCAGCCTTGCCTCAAGAAACGCAGCGACTTCCACTTCATCCGGCATCGATTGTTGAGCACCCGGCCGCGTTACCGTAAGCGCTCCAGCCGCCATCGCCCGGCAGAGTGCCGCGTCGGGGCTAAGCCCGAGGTCTAGCGACGCCGCGAATGCTCCCTGGAATGAATCGCCCGCGGCCGTTGTATCGACGGATACCACCGGAAATGCAGGCACTTCGGGGCTCTCAAAAGCACCGACCGCAAATACGCCCTTCTCGCCCCGCTTCACAACAACACTGCGTGCTCCCAGCCTCAGCAACACTGCTGCAGCCTCATTGAGGTTGGTGGTTCCGGCAAGTGCACGTGCTTCACCTTCGTTCGGCATAAGATAGTCCACGTCTGCAAATACTCCTGGGGTCAGCGTGACAGACTCCCAGGGTGACGGATCGAGGATGACCGTAGCTCCTCTCAGGTGTGCCATGTGAGCGGCCTCAAGAACAATTGCAAACGGAATCTCACACTGAAGCAGGAGAACGGCGCCGGGCCGCAGCAACCCGTCCAGCGTCTTGAGTTCGGCTGCACCAACTGCGCCGTTGGCCCCCGGGACAACCACAATGCGATTCTCGCCGCCTTTTTCTACGAGGATACACGCAATCCCTGTCGGCAAGACCGGATCCACCGTTACGCCCCCGAGGTCCACTCCATAGGTCGACAACCCATTCATCACATCCTGCCCAAAGGCGTCTGATCCCACTCGCCCCACCAGGACAGTCTCTGCCCTCAGTCGGGCAGCCTGCACCGCCTGGTTCGCACCTTTTCCGCCCGGGTTGGTGACCCATCCAGTAGAAACAATAGTCTCACCCTCGTCCGGCACACGCTCGCAGCGGACAACAAGGTCCATGTTGATGCTGCCGAATGATATGACCATGACTATAAGATACTTGCCACAGAACGCTCCACATAAGCATTCCGGAGAGCTGTCGAATCCCGGACCACAAGCTCCGTCGGGAGAACCACCGGATGAGGTGACACATGACCGGCTCTCATCTCGAGAATCGCTCTCACTGCCAGTCGTCCCATCTCATAGGTAGGTTGTCTTACCGTCGTCAACGACGGACTGAAAATCCTCGCAAACGAGATGTCGTCAAAACCAGTTACCGATATCCTCTCCGGCACCTGGATGCCCACTTCTGCAAGTCTCGCCAGAGCACCAAACGCGCACAAGTCATTGGCACAGACGACACCCGTCGTGCCGTTCATCATGCAGCCAGCCCGCGTCATGGCTCTGTAGCCGTCGTCGATCCCAAAACCCGCACGCACGACATCGAACTCGATATCGTGCAGACGGCACTGGTCACGGAACCCTCGGAGTCTGTCCTCAGCTGTAGAAATCATTGGAGGGCCCGAAAGATAGAGCAGCTTGCGGTGCCCCAGTCCCGCCAGGTGGTCGACCACAGCCTTGCTCCCACTGTAGTTGTCGGCGTTCACCTCTGAAACCAGGGAACCGGAGAGTCTACGGTCCATGACAACGACGGGAACACCGGCCGCCAGCTCTGCCACATACGCATCTCTTCGGGAAGCGCTGGCCACGATGACTCCCGCCACAGTCAGATCATGCAAAGAATGCAGGTACTGCTTCTCCTTGGCCACATGACCGTCGCTATTGCAGACGATAAGGTTCAAACCATGCTTGCGCGCTTCATCCTCCACACCTCGCACGATAGCCGGGAAAAAGGGGTTGGTGATATCTGGAACCACCAGTCCAATGAGATCGGATTGGCCAAGGACCATGGCGCGTGCAATACGATTGGGCTTATAGTCCAACTCCCTGGCCATCTTCAGGATGCGCTCACGCAGCTCCGGCCGCACCATCTCCGGTCTCGAGAATGCCCGCGATACTGTGCTTGTGGAGACGCCGAGCTTTCGCGCAATTTCCCTCATGGCTACTCAACCCTCGGCAACCAGATGCCCGTCTGGTTCTGGTACTTTCCCTTCTTGTCGTTGTAGGAAATGCCGCACAGATCATCAGCTCCCATGAAGAGAACCTGAGCAATCCCCTCGTTGGCATAGACCTTGACGGGGAGTGGCGTCGTGTTACTGATCTCGATGGTCACGAAGCCTTCCCACTCGGGTTCAAGCGGCGTCACGTTAACGATAATGCCCGCTCGAGCATAGGTGCTCTTGCCAATGACAAGGCACAAGACATCCCGGGGAATCCGGAAGTACTCTAGACTGCGTGCGAGCGCGAAGGAGTTGGGCGGGATGATGCAGGAGTCGCCCTTCATGTCTACGAAGCTTCGCCCGGTGAACGCCTTCGGATCGACGATGGCATTGAAGACATTGGTGAAGACCTTGAATTCGTCCGCCACACGCATGTCATATCCATAAGACGACACTCCATACGACACGACACCTTTGGGACAGTCTGCCGCGAACGGTTCGATCATGCCATCCAGTGCGTGGGCCGCAATCCAGATGTCAGGCTTAATTCCCATCTCCCGCCTCCAACTCCCGATTTTCGCCTGCAAACGTTATCATTATGTTCAGAAGCACGCAACCGTCAAGGTTGACTACCAACAAGCCTCTCGTGGGGCAGCACCAGTGCCGACATTTCACAGGTCGACCACCTGTGACTGCTTCAGGCTTCCGGTATGCACCACGACCGACCACCCACGTTCCTGGCCACCGCTCTCGCAGCAATCACATCACTCATTGTAAGTGTCAGGGAGGTCATTCTCAAACATCACCGTGTCACCTGGTCTTAGCAGGCTTCGCATGAGCCCTGTGACCTCCTCGAGGGAACGAGCCGTGAAGATGCTCGTCTCCGGGAAACCAGCGGACAGCAGCCCCTCGCGAACCGGTCGAGTCTTCTTCGGGCCGACAAGGATCACTGTGTCAGCCGCTCCAGCCGCCCGCCTGCCCGCCTCGATGTTTTCGGCGTCCTCCGCGTCGCCCAGCGACACTAGCCCAGGGGTGACGAGGACTCGTCGCGAAGGAAAAGCGGCCAGCACCTCCATCGCCATGGCAAATCCGGCAGGATTCGAGTTGAAGGCATCATCGATGATACGAACGCCGCCAGCGCCGGTCATCATCTGTAGCCGATGAGGAGGTGCCTGGAGAGTGGCGATACCATCCTGGATAGCGTTCCAGGATACACCCAGCTCACGTGCCACTGCGACCGCGAGCAGGATGTTCTCGATGTTATGCCGGCCGAGCAACATCGTATGGCACGCGAATCGCTCATCTTGACTCATCACGATATCGAAGGACAGGCCGTCAACGTTCATCACGATGTTCTCGGCATGCAAGTCAGATGATAACGATCCGCCTGCGCTCGCCCTCAGGAGTCTCTTCCCCTGCACACTCCCGACCTCCACAAGGACAGGGTCATCGCCATTCAGGACGATCGTGGATCCACTCCCCGGCATGCTGACGAATTCCTTCATG